>JBFWLD010000114.1:0-6615 GCA_050252315.1 Bdellovibrionales bacterium | reverse complement strand
AAAAGAAAAGGGCCTCTTTATTGCCGGAGGACCTGCCGCTGCTCACGGAACCACGACCAAAGGCTCGGTCTTAGAGCTTTGAGCGAAGGTAAGGGTCTTGCGATGCGGCGTGCTGAGGATGACTGTCCCGTCGCGCAGGTCGATCAGAGTCCCGGCATTGAGGATGGTTTCAAAGATTTTACCCTGTTTGATAAGGTCGGGCGCGCACAAAACCTTTCCTCCTGCGGCCATGGCGTTTAATTTGATTTTATGGCCGTCGATGGTATAGGTGCCGGTCAGGTCGTGGCATCCGCTTTGCCCGCTCAGCTTGCCGTCTTTTTCAAAGCGTAAGGTCAACCGCGACGGGGTCAAAACGTCTCTTCCATCAATCTGGCGGGCTACCCATGTTTTGCCGATATAGTCCGCTGCCGTCGGGATTGTCAGAGCCGCCGGGGCAGGAGCTTCCGTTTCCGATACAATGAGCGGCATTTCGGGTAGCGGTTTTAAAGAAATTTCGTTGCCGCAACCTTTCATCTTTTCGCCATAGAAGAGGATGGTGACCTGATCCGGATAATAAAGGCCGGTTTTGCTGTCCTGACAACTGCGGCGTGCGACAGAAATAACAAGGTCATGCAGTCCTGTCTTAAGGTGATAGCTTAACCCCTCATTGGTGATTTTGGGTTCAGGCAGATCGGCGGTCGCGATCTTCTGGCCATAACGGCTGTTTAAAATGAATTTGCCGTTTTGGATGTTTAGGAACCATGCGGGATCATTCCCGATCGCGCGATAGGTTTTAACGGGCGTGCTTTCCGGGTCGATGACTTTCATACAGGTCGGGAAAGCCTTGCCTTCGATTTCAAGAACGGCGGTATTCCCCTTATCCCAAAAAGAGATTTGGGGCTGGGCGGAAAGGTTTTCGTATTTTTTGTCTGAGGGCGAAGGGACCTCAACCATTGAGAAGAGGTTGCCGCCAGCATTCAGGCGTAACGTCATATCCTCCCCCATTTGGGAGCTTAGCGGCATATCGCCACAGGTGAAATAGGACGCGCGGGGAAGCTCTTTGGGCGGGGTGATATTGGCACAGGCGCTTAAAGCAACCACAGCTAAGGTAAGGAATGCATTTTTAGAAAAGGCGATCATTCGATTTCTCCTTGGAGCAATGAAAAGGCAATATAATCCCGATGTAGATTTGAGAAGCCTACCAGATAAAAGGAGACTCTAGAACCCTGTTTTTTTCAGTTCGGAAACGATTCTTTGAAGGGGCCCGGCCCAGCTTTCTCCGGGGTTTTGCCGGAAAAGCCGCATGGAGGGATACCAAAAGCTGGTTTCTCCGTTCCGTCCCCACCGCCAGTCCGTCCCGGTCGCAGGAAGCAGAACCCATACGGGCACGCCCATGGCTCCGGCCAAATGGGCCATGGCCGTATCGGCAGTGATTAACAGGTCTAAGTCCTGAAGTATGGCGGCGGTGACGGAAAAGTCGGTCAGGTGCTCCGTCATATTTCTAAGGGGCGCGTCGGCGGGGATGTTCTTTGCCTGTGGTCCGTGTTGCAGACTTAGCCATTGAATGTTGGACAGGGACCATAGAGGGGCTAATTCGGCAAAGGAAAGGCTTCGGTTCCGATCATTTTCATGTTTAGGATTGCCAGCCCAGACGAGCCCAATTTTCTTTTTGTCGGTGCTCGGCGGCAGCGTAAAGGGGGCGGCAGGGGAGATATAGGGGCCTTCCCAAGAGGTTTCGGGCGAAATGTGCAAGAAGAAAGGCAGGCTTCCAAGCGCTAGCGCCGCGTCCATCTTTTGGCAGGGAACGTCGTGTGGGTCATACGTCGCTTCGACAAAGGGATGACCGGTCAAAAGCTGTTTAAGCGCGGATTGTACGAAAAGACTGGGGCGATAGCCCAAAGCCGTTACTTGCGGAATAAAGCGCAGGAACATCAGTGCGTCGCCGATCCCCTGATCGCTCCATAAAAGCAGGGTGGATCCGGAGGGAAGCGCTCGCGTGGCGTTCGGCAAATCCCATGGGATCGGGACAGCGTCGGCAAGCTGGCGGCGAGCTTCGTAATCAGCAAAGCCTTGTTCCCAGTTCCCAAGCGAAAGCCGTAAATTGGCACGATTGAACCGCGCATGAGGTTCATTGGGCCCCCCAAGGGCGATGGCCGTGTCGTAGGCCTTTTCCGCCGTTTGCCATTGGCCTAGCTCTTTGGCGGCTTTACCCGCATTAATCCACGCGGCGCTGTCGGCGGGATTGCGCTCGGTCAATTTTTGAAACAGGGCCAGACTTTGAGCCTGTTCGCCCAACCGGGTTAAAAGAAGGGCATAGGGATAGAGCAAATCACGGTTTTCCGGGTGCTGCTGCAAGCCGCGTTCATAAATTTGACGGGCCTGTTCCTCTTGCCGGGATAGCCGGTAGGCAAGGGCAAGGTTGGCCCAAATGACGCTATGTTCGGGCGAGAGCGTGACGGCCTTTTCCCAGACCTCAATGGCTTGGGGCAGGTTGCCGGTTTTTTGCAAGGCGACGCCGTAATTATAGGCAATGTCTCCGCGGGAAGGTTGGGCTTGGGCAGCTTGGGCAAGCCACACAACGGCGGTGGCGAAATTACCGGCCTGAGAAGCCTGAACACCGCGCATATAGAGAAGCTCGTCAGAACTTGAAGAAGAAGCAGAAAAAGACATGCCTTAAGAAGTAGCCGACAATAAAGGCCTTGTCAGCTGCAAAAAGGAAAAGCTCGATAAACAATCTGGGCTATTTTGCGAATAAGAATTTCCGCTGGCGCATGGGTTCCGTAAAGAAGGATAAGGGCACCCATACCGATCAGAGCTAAATGCCGCGTGCGAAAAGAAACGTTGGAAAGCGGACGCAGGAAAAAGGTTGAGGTAAACGCAATACTCGTACCGACGGCCAGACCGACAAGAACTTCGGCCTGCGAGTGGTGACCAAGCAAGATGCGGGAGACGGCAATAGTAAGGATCAGAAGAATCGCGCCCAGTATGGCTGCTTCGCGCAAGGGCGACGCCAGTTTTTTGGCAAGCAGAGCGGCTAAAGTGCCGTAAATGGCAGCGCTCATGGCGGCATGGCCGCTGGGCGATTTCAGGTTCCAAGTTGGATAATGCTGGTGGCAGTTCAGGAAATAGATTTTTAAAAGCCCCATGATGCCCATACAGCTTAGTAGCGCCGCACAAAGAAGAAAGGCCGCCCGCTTATTATCGGTCAGATAAAGGTACAAGGCGCAAAAAAACGTCAGAGCCGCCAAAAAACCGCTGTCGCCTAAGGTGGTGAGGTGGGCTAAAAAAGAATGGAGCATAAGCGTTCAACCGGAAAAAGAGTTAAGATCATATAATGTAAGAGGGGGATTTCTCAAAGCTATCGGCGATGACTTCTTTTAAAGTGAAGGGCTGTGCGTGCGATAACCCCGCCGCACGCCGTGTTGTTTTTGGCATATTCTTGTGGGGAATCAATGAGCCTTTGCCGTCTTTTATTTTCTTCCAGCATTTCCTTGGAAACTTCTTGGATAATGGCGGTAAGCCGTTCGCGTAACGTTTTTTCGGCATACGCCTTGTTGGGGACGACAAAACGCCCGTTTATTTTAAGATAACTTTGCAGGCGTTGCTGTATTTTGGGAATATACTCTTTTAGAATAGCGTTATTAACGGCGACGTGCTTTCGTTCGTGGGTTAAAATGGTTTGATAGGCGCAGCTTCCTTCTGGAAACTCGTTGGCGATATAAATCGTAATCGTGTGATAACCGATCTCTGCATCCACCTTTTGAACTTGTGAGCAATAGGCGCCATCCGGCATGTGTTGCTGACGAAGCGGGATGTTGAATTTTAAGAAAGGATCATAGACGGCCAGCCCCAGCGTGACCGAGTCATAATGTGGAATTTGGTGGGTTTGAGGCGACGCGGAAAGGGCCTGTATGCCCGCGAGGTCGAGGTTTTTGTTGATTTGAGCTTCATCTATAACCGGGGTGATCTTGACGTTTATAGTAGGGTAAGCCTGACAGGATTCATTCGCCGCAGCACAGGGTGCCGCGCCACCCAGCCCAACCAGTAAGGCGGCCAAGAGTCCGCTCTTGCAGGCCTGTCGCGTGAAGGAAGAAAGTCTTAGAGACATGAGCGTTTCGCCAAAGAAAGTATAGAAGGGAAGTCTATGGGGAAAGTCTTTATATCTTGTTAGGCCCCTTTACCGCGTGGTTTCGCTTTGCTTTCATTGACTTTTAGGCCCTTTTTTTGCTATCAGCCCCCTTGTTACTACCCTCTTAGAGCCTTTTTCCGAAAAGGTTGTCGCACTTTCTATTGTCGGAAAAAGCTCTAACTCATTGCTGTCGAGCAGATTCACGCGTTTAGTTTGTCGTCTAAGGACGCCAACCTAATCACGATCTGCTCTAGGAGAAGGAAAGCGGTTCGGTATGTCGGTGCGCGGGATAGCCAGCTCTAGCCTGATGTTTCAGGTGCGGACCTTGGCCCAGATTCTTAGTGAAAAGGCCTCGTTAAGCGAGATTGAAACGCATCAGCACAGCCTTCGCAAGGAATTGCCTTCGGATCCGCGCCTTCGCTTGGAGGCAGTCGCGGAGGATTATCTGCGCGCCCATGTCTTGCCCAATGTGGATAAAGATAAAAAACAATCCGTACCTCGCGAAAGCGGCAAAGACCATATTGCTGCGGTCTGGAAAGTGCTGACCGATATGGAAGAAACGCTTTTTCCTGCGACGTTGATGGCGTGCTTGATTCTTAATTTGAGGGATGCCGGGAAGAGCCTGAAGGATATTGACCATGCGCAGGAAGTCCCTGTGGATCGGTTGCTCAAGGTTTTGGCTCAAGATGTTTATACGGCAAAGGCCCGCGGGGCGCTTTTGTGTCAGGGCGGCGGTTTGTCGAATGAAGAACGCGTTCGCTTAAAGCGGGAAGCCACGGTCGCGCTCGAGTTGTTGGATGGGCTATGTGCCTTGTCCGGCGTTTCTGTGCCGAGCGATTCGCCTAATCATAAGGTTGCTCTGTTGGAAGAGGCGCAGAAGAAACTTTAAATCCTTTCCCATCGCCAAGGAAAGGGGCCTGAGGTAGGAGAAAAAGCGTAAAGAACGCCATTTTCTACGGTCATTTCAGGAAGATGCTGGCTGTGACTATCGAAAAAAGCGTCAAAAACGCCGCCATGCGTGACGATGAGAACCGGCGGTTGGCTCGTATGGAGGATTTTCTCCATGCCTTTAAGGGCGCGCGTGTAAAAAGCGGTGGTCGATTCCCCTTCCGGCGGTGTAACGCCCTGTCTGATTTGATCCAGAACGGCGGGTAACGGTTCCCCTGCCCAACGGCCAAAAGATCGTTCGGCAATCAAAGGCTCTTCGAAAAGCGGAAGGTTTAGCGGTTCGTTCAGAATCCGTGCCGTATCCCGCGCGCGGGACAGCGGCGTCAGAAAGATCGCCGTTGGCGGGACAGGAAGTTTGGACAGGTTTTTTTGTGCGTCTAGGGCTTGGTGAATTCCATGTTCGGTCAGGGGGGTATCGACCGCGCCTGCTGCAATGTCTTTTTGGTTGGCGATGGTTTCGCCGTGACGGATCATATAAAAAGGGAGGCAAGGCAGATTCATAGGGAAAGTATCCGACGGGAAGTAAAGAAAAAAACGGCGGCTTGGATGAAGCCGCCGTTTTTCGTCATCAAACGAAGTAAAGAGTTAACCGTTGGCTGTCTTGCGGGAGAAAAGAGCGGCTTCTTCATCCTCTTCTTCCTCTGCCGCAGCCGTAAACTTGGCGCTTTTAAAGCCACCCAGCCCGCCGTTGGAAGCGGCTGCACCGCCGCCGACAACTTGCATCTCGCCGATGATCTGGCCGCCTGCATTGACTTCCAACTCGCCATACTTAATGACGCCGGTGATGCGGCCTGTGCCGCGGATCGTCAAACGGCCATGGACCGTCAAGTCGCCGTCGTAACGGCCCGCAATATCGGCATTCTCAATTTCTACGCCACCGCGGAACTGGCCGGTTTCCGTGATTTCCAGCAATTTGCCTTCGGCCAGCTTGGCTTCAACCTTGCCTTCGACGACCAAAACATCGCACGCACTGATTTCACCGGAAAGGGAAAGCCCTTTGCCTACGGTCAGTTTGCGTTCTTCTGCGGTGCCGAAACGGTCGCGTTCGGCAGGGGCCGCTGGGCGGCGGGCATGTTCACGGCGGGTTTGAAGCGGGTTTGTAGCTGTCATGCGGGGTGTCTCCGGAATAGAAGCCCGTGGCGCTGGGGTGACCATTTGGGCAGGTGAAGCTGGTGTTTCTAAATTAGGCGTTTCGTTTTCAGATTCTTCATTGTCTTTGCGTCCGAACATATATTCCCCCTTCGAAACGAGCGGCTATTCGCCTTTTGAACTGGGTATTTTTTCAGGCTGTGAAAAAGAACCCGACCCTATTGGCATTAGCATGGCGTCGGCCTGGCAGGCAAGGAAATTGGTCCGGTGAAAACCGTGGATTATGGGGATAAGTCGATTCCCTTCATTGAATCAAAAAGGTAGAAAAGCAATTTGTTGGGTGAAGTTTGAGCTGGCGATACGGCCTCGGTCACGATAGAAAAGACAGAGCATTCTTTCGCCCTTTTTTCATGCAAGGCCCCACTATGATCATGTCTCCTGCTCAGCAACATCCCGTTCCTGCCAGATCG
>JBFWLD010000113.1:0-6629 GCA_050252315.1 Bdellovibrionales bacterium | reverse complement strand
GATTGCGCGGGACATTGCGCGGGCGCATGGAGGTCACCTCGTTTTTGAGAGCAGCCCCATGGGCGGCCTTCGCGCGCGGATATGGATCCCGGTTTAGTTTTACTGTTTAGCAGTCTTTTCCCGCGGGCCACCCGACTGGGCAGGCTGGGCCTTTGGCATGGTCGAGCGCTTCGAGGACGGCGGAAGGGGTAAGAAGTTCGGACAGCAAAATGCCTCCGGGTGCCTGCGGGCCGAAGACCGCATTGAACGGGATGCCGTAACGGCCATGCTTATGCAGGAATGCGGTTAGGACGGGATCGGGGGTTGTCCAGTCGCCCTGCATGGCGACCACGTTTTTGGAATGGAACAGGCGTTCGGCGACTTTATCGCGGGACAGGGTAAAGCGTTTATTCGCTTTGCACGTGATGCACCAATCCGCCGTAATATCCACGAATACGGTTTTACCTTCGCTTACATAGCGGCTTAACGCAGCTTCATCGAATTTTTCCCACACGCCGGAATCTTTAGCTACGGAAGGGGGAATTGTGGCGGCAAGACCGATGGTGAAGGCTCCAACAAAAACGCCTAGGATAACAGGTAGCGTCAAAAGGCGCAGGATGTTTTTGTGGCGCAGGAAAAGCTGAAAAAGAATGGCGCACAAGCCAAGGGCGATTAGGGCGGTAAGCTGTTTGCCGATCTGGTCGTACAAGACGGAAAGGAGCCAGACGGTTGTGCCAGCCATTCCAAAGCCGAGCAAACGGGTTAGCACGATCATCCATTTACCGGGGCGGGGCATCGCGTGCGCAATGTGGGGAAGCAACGCAATCAGAAAGTAAGGCAGCGCCATACCGATACCAAGCGCTGTAAAGATGGCGAGGATTTCAACCGGCCCTGCCGCCAGAGCAAAACCGACCGCTGTTCCCAAAAAGGGAGCAGAGCATGGGGTTGCCAAAAGCGTAGCCAGCATACCGGTTGCAAAATCTCCAGCGAGTTTCGGGTGATGCTCGGCAGTGAGGGAGTCCATCAAAAAGCGCGGCAATGTTATCTCAAAGAAGCCCCAAAGATTCGCTGTAAAAAGCGTGAGCAACATAATCATGACGACGAGGAAGGTCGGTTGTTGGAACTGTACGCCCCAGCCAAGCACCGCGCCTCCGGCTTTTAAGGCCAGAGTCACACAGGCAAGCAAAATAAAGGAAAAAACGATGCCGCTTGCTGTCGCTAAGAAGGAATGGCGGATCAAGGTATGTTCGTTGCCACCATGTTTCATCATTGAGAAAATTTTCAAGGACAGAACCGGTAAAACACACGGCATCAAGTTCAGGATTACCCCGCCGAGAAGAGCAAACAGGATCATCAGGGGCAAGGTGGTGGTGGGCGCAGCGTCCGTGGGGGTTTGCGTGGCTTTGGCTCTTCCATCTTGATCGACGTGCCGTTCAATGGAGTCGCTCCCGTTGGTGACGGTGACGGTCAAGGGCATCTGCGTGAGAGACTGGCCTTCCGATAGATCGGATTCCAATTGGGCGGTCAGCATTGCTTTGCCGGGCTCTGACTTTAAAGAAACCTCCGGTTTGGCGAAGAGAAGTTCATCTGCCGTTTCGATAAACAGGTCCGGTGCTGTCAGTGGGTGGTTACTTTCAACCTCGACATAGACCTTGTTTTCCGTGCGCGTGACGTTGACGATTTTTAGGGTCGCGCTGTCTTGGGTCGAAGGGAGCGTGCGAAGGGCTTGTTCTAACCGGTCGCTGTCACGGCTAGGGGATAAGCTGGAAAGAGGCGGAACGGTTAGGGATAGATCAAAATGCTTGGGTGTGCACATACCCTTGCAAATCAGTAAATCAAGGGAAAGGGCTAGATGGGTCGGTTGGGCAGGGTCTTGGATTTTAGCGTGGATCGGGAACAGGACATGCTTTTCATACCCGATCGTGTCCATCCCCATGAAGGGGATTCGCGCGGGCGCGGGAAACAGTAACGATGCTGTTTCTAAATTAGGAGAGTTCGACCAATCCAAGGTTGGCGGAGATCCTGCCATGCCGGGGGATCGCCAATAGGTATGGGCACCCTCGGCAAGCGAAACATCCACGCCTAAAAGCAAATCATGCGCCGTTGCTTGAGGGCGTTCGGAAGCGAGCAAGGCAACGGTAAGATCGTCGTCTTGTCGGGGAGGCGAACTGAGCGCAAAGGCTGAATGGATAAATAGAAAAAGAAAAACAAATGTGGTGAGCCCGGTAAGTTTGGCTTTGGGAGGTATCATGAGCTTCGATTCTGTTCTTGGTGTTTCGGATATGATGCAATAAACTGTGGCTTAGTAAAAGTCTTTCATCCAACCGAGGGTAGGCATGGCGACTGAAGAAACCAAATCCGAAGACACCCTTCAAACTGAGGAAAAACAAAGCTGGCTCACCGGCCAAATTCTGATCGCTATGCCGGCGATGTTAGATCCTCGTTTTGAAAAAACGATCGTTTTGGTCTGTTCTCACGGGCCTGAAGGCGCGATGGGGCTCGTGCTGAACCGCCTGTTCGGCGAACTTAATTTTAAGGGTCTTTTGTCCCAATTCGGGCTGAGCCTTGCGCCCGGCGTGCCCGAGATGCCGGTTTATTATGGGGGGCCGGTCGAGCCTGTTCGTGGGTTTGTGCTGCATTCCAACGACTACCAAAAAGAGGCAACCACCGTTATTACCCCCAGCATCCACCTTTCGGCCACGCTGGAGATTCTTGAGTGTCTCGCGAAGGGGGAAGGGCCGGAACGCGCCTTGCTCGTGCTGGGCTATGCCGGGTGGGCCCCCGGACAACTGGAAAACGAAATCCAACAAAATGGATGGCTTACGGCACCGCCGGACGATGAGTTGGTTTTCGGGCCGGATACCGAGGTCAAATGGAACCGCGCCTTGGGGAAAATTGGCGTCAGCCCCATGATGCTTTCCGCCGATTTTGGGCATGCTTAGGGCCCTTTTCCCGGAAACCAATTCCGGCTTGGCTTTTTAGGACTGGCGCTGTAGGGTATCGACATGACTGAAAAATCTATACTTATTGCCTCCGATCACCGGGGCTACCCCCTCAAAAAGCTTTTGATAGGCTGGCTGAAGGAAAAGGGATACGACGTTCGCGACCTCGGCCCCGAAGGGGAGAGCATGCGTGTTAACGCTTCCGACTATGCCGTACGAGTCGCTTCGGCGATGCGTTCCGACGATAAGCTGCGCGGCATTTTGATTTGCGGCACTGGTCAAGTCATGGCTATGACCGCCAATCGTTTTAAGCATATTCGCGCTGCCCTATGCACCAACAGCACCATGGCGCGGCTGGCCCGCGAACATAATGACGCCAATGTTCTTGTGCTTGGGGCGCATATCTCCGGCGAAGAAGTCGTCAAGGAATGCTTGAACGTCTTTTTAGATACGCCGCATTTGGGTGGACGCTATGCCGAGCGTTGCCAGCTTTTAACGGATTTAGGCGGACTTTAAATAAAGTAAGGAAAGGTTTGAACAGGATGGCTAGTGCTGCTTTTTTCGCGGAAGCTTTGGAAGCCCATGATCCCGAACTCTATGCCTCGATCAAGGCTGAGTTGGATCGCCAGCAGAATAATATCGAGCTGATTGCTTCGGAAAATATCGTGTCGCGCGCCGTGTTGGAGGCTCAGGGCTCCATCATGACCAACAAATATGCCGAAGGTTATCCCGGTAAACGTTATTATGGCGGCTGCGAAAAAGTCGATCTGGCAGAAAGCCTTGCTATCGAACGTGCGTGTAAGGTGTTTAACTGCGGCTATGCCAATGTTCAGCCGCATTCCGGCGCTCAGGCTAATGAGGCGGTTTTCCTCGCGCTATTGAAGCCAGGAGATACCTTCATGGGCCTTTCCATGGCCGCTGGCGGTCATTTGACCCATGGCTCGCCGGTCAGCATGTCCGGCAAGTGGTTCCATGCCGTGCCTTATGGCGTGCGCAAGGAAGACGGTCGGATTGTTATGGAAGAGGTCGCTCGCTTAGCTCGGGAAAATAAGCCCAAGTTGATTATTGCAGGCGGGTCAGCCTATCCGCGCGAGATTGATTTTGTGGGTTTCCGCAAAATTGCGGACGAGGTCGGCGCGTTTCTGATGGTCGATATGGCGCACTTTGCCGGGCTTGTCGCCGGTGGCGTGCATCCTTCGCCCCTCCCGCATGCGCATGTCGTGACGACAACGACACATAAAACTCTGCGCGGGCCGCGTGGTGGCATGATCCTGACCAACGATCCGGATCTGGCGAAGAAGATTAACTCGGCCATCTTCCCCGGTTTGCAGGGCGGGCCGCTTATGCATGTCATTGCCGCCAAAGCCGTGATGCTGGGCGAGGCCTTACTGCCTTCCTTCAAGGACTATGCCAAGAGCGTTAAGGAAAATGCGGTCGCTTTGGCTGAAACCATGATTAAACATGGTTTTGATATTGTTTCAGGAGGAACTGATACGCATTTAATGCTGGTTGATCTACGCCCCAAAAACCTGACAGGCAAGGAAGCCGACAAGACTTTGGAACATGCGAATATTACCTGCAACAAGAATGGTATTCCGTTCGATCCGCTGCCACCTGCCGTCACTTCCGGTATTCGTTTAGGCACCCCTGCCGCGACTACGCGCGGATTCGGCAAGGAAGAGTTTATCCTCGTCGGAGATCTGATCGCTGAGGTGCTGGACGGTATGGTCAAGGCCAAAGCTCAGGGCAGCGAAGACAACAGTGCCGTCGAAAAAGACGTAAAACGCCGCGTGATCGAGCTTTGCGCCAAATTCCCGATTTACTCGTAAAGGAGCTTTTATGCGTTGTCCGTTCTGCGGATTTGATGACACTCAGGTCAAAGACTCGCGCCCCAGCGAAGATAATGCCGCGATCCGTCGGCGTCGGTTCTGTCCGGAATGCGACGCTCGGTTTACGACCTTCGAACGCGTGCAGTTGCGCGAGCTGACGGTCATCAAAAACGACGGCACCAAAAAACCTTTCGACCGCGACAAGCTTGCGCGATCCATGCGCATTGCGTTGCGCAAACGGCCTGTGGATGAAGATCGTCTGGAACAGGTCATCAACACGCTTGTCCGCCAGATGGAAACAACCGGCGACGGCGAAATGACGACCAAGGAAATTGGCGGGCTGGTTATGGAAACGTTGCGTCGGCTGGATCATGTGGCCTATGTGCGCTATGCCTCGGTTTACCGCGATTTCCGTACGCCTGCGGATTTCAATGAATTCGTTGAAACCCTCAAGCGCGATGCGCAAGGCGGATAGGTCGATGTTTACCGGCATTATTAGCGAAATCGGGACCGTTCAGCGCGTCGATAAAAAGGGCGACTGGATTTTTATCCTTCATGCGCCGCAGACCGTGCGCGATCTGTCGATCGGCGCTTCAGTTGCTTGTAGCGGTATTTGTTTGACCGTCATCGCCATGGATGAAGACACCTTCACGGTTCAGGCTTCGCAGGAAACGATCGACGTGACCTGCGCCAAGCAGTGGGAAGAAGGTACGCCTATCAATCTGGAACGCGCCCTACGCGTTGGCGACGAACTTGGAGGACATCTGGTTTCCGGCCATGTGGACGGGATTGCCGTGATTGACTCGGTCATGCCGGAAAACGACAGCCTTCGTTTTATTTTTACCGTGCCGGAAGCTTTTGCCTGTTTCCTCGCGCCCAAAGGTTCTGTCGCGCTCGACGGTATTTCCCTTACCGTCAATGAAGTCGAAGGATGCCATTTCGGCATCAATGTTATACCGCACACTCAACAAGAAACGACCTTGGGTGAACGGCAGGCCGGGGATAGGCTCAATTTCGAAGTCGATTCTGTCGCGCGTTATTTGCGCCGCATGATCGACGTTCACGGCGTCGTTTCCAAAGTATGAGTTTGTTATGAGTATCGCACCAATTGAAGATATTATTCTGGAAGCTAAGCAGGGACGTATGTTTATCCTTGCCGACGATGAGGATCGCGAAAATGAAGGCGACCTTATTATTCCGGCTCAGTTTGCGTCTCCGGAAATCATTAACTTTATGATTACCCATGCGCGCGGGCTGGTTTGCTTGGCTTTAGAAAAAGCTCGCGCTGACGAACTTGGCCTTAAGATGATGTCCGAGCATAATGAAAGCCGCTTTCACACCGCCTTTACGGTTTCGATCGAGGCAAGGGAAGGGGTGACAACCGGCGTTTCCGCCTTTGATCGTTCGCACACCATTCTGATTGCTGCCGATCCGACCAAGGGCGTGCAGGACATTGTGACTCCGGGACATGTATTTCCCTTGATCGCTCGAGAAGGCGGGGTATTGGAACGTAACGGCCATACCGAAGCTTCGGTGGATATTGCGCGTTTTGCCGGGTTACAGGCTGCGGCGGTTCTGTGTGAGGTCATTAACGCAGATGGAAAAATGGCACGCATGCCGGATCTGATGCTCTTTGCAGAACAGCATCACTTAAAGATAGGTACGGTCGCCGATCTGATTGCCTATCGCAAAAGCCTTGCCGGATAAGATGCCTTTTCTTATGCTGAACAGATTGATCACAAACCACTGAGGCCCTTCCCATGGATCAAAACAAACAACCCGCTGGTTTTAACGTTGAGGACAAGCCTCATGTTATGGTCGTTGAAGCCCGGTTTTACGACGATGTCGGCGATGTATTGTTAACAGGAGCCAAAGCGGT
>JBFWLD010000112.1:0-6641 GCA_050252315.1 Bdellovibrionales bacterium | reverse complement strand
TGGGCCGGTTATGGCGGGGGGGCGTCTGTGGTTGACGAGTTCCAATGGCGAATTGGCCGCCTATTCGGCAGAGCATGGCAGCCCATTATATCGTAAGGAAATAGCGGATTCCTTTTTCCTGCCGCCGATTATCGCCAAAAGTGTCATGTATTTGCTGAGCGATAACGGCGAGTTAATAGCCTTGAAATAAGGGGCGCAGGAACCTTCCTCTTTTTGCGTGTAAGAGAGCAGAGCATGGCTAACAGCGGCAGTTCTGTGGGGCCACGGGTTGGTCATGCTCGTTTCCCCCTTTTTTTCCGATAGAGCAGATCGTGATTAGGTCGGCGTCTTTAGACGACGACCTAAACGCGTGAATCTGCCCGGCAGCAAAGAGTTAGAGCCTTTTTCGGCAATAGACAGGGCGTCAACCTTTTCGGAAAAGGCTCTAGTGGCAGCTTTTTTCTGAAATGAGCGCAATCATTTTCATCATTTTGTGCTATAGAAAGGGGCCGGAAAACAGCAAAGTTGGTTAATTTCGTGTCTCAAAAACAGTTTGCCATAGCCATAGCAGGCCGCCCGAATGTGGGAAAATCCACCTTGTTCAATCGCCTGATTGGCAAGTCGATGGCGATTATTGACGACCAGCCGGGCGTGACTCGCGACTGGCGCGACGGCGACGGAACGTTGCTCGACTTGCATTTCCGCCTGTACGATACGGCAGGCCTAGAAGACGCGCGCCCGCGCGGCAGCATTTCGGCGCGCATGGCCAATCAAACCAAGGAAGCCTTGGTCCGGACGGACGTTATCTTGATGATGGTCGATGGCCGCACGGGCCTGACGAACGACGACCGGTTTATCGCCCGTGAAATCCGCAAGGCCGACCGTCCTGTTATTGTGTTGGTGAACAAGTGCGAAAGCACAAAACTTCCGCCCGGTTATTTGGAAGCCCAGGCGCTTGGCTTTGAGCATGTCATCGCCATCTCGGCCAAGCATGGGGAAGGGCTGAGCGAGCTTTACGAATCCCTCAAACCGTTGGCCCCCAAATCCGCGCTTAAAGCCCCGAAGGTGGAGGAAGACCCGGACGAATCCGAAAAGAATCTTCACGTCGCAATTGTGGGGCGTCCGAATGCGGGCAAATCAACGCTTCTCAATCAGTTGTTGGGGGAGGAGCGCATGCTGACCGGCCCGGAACCCGGCCTAACGCGCGATTCCATCCATGTGTTTTACGAGTATCAAGGCAGGCCGATCCGTTTGGTCGATACGGCAGGGATGCGCCGCCGCGCGCGCATCGACGAGCGCCTAGAGAAAATGAGCGTACAAGAAAGCCTGCGCGCCATTCGTCTGGCGCATGTGGTCGTGCTTGTGATCGACGCGGATATGCCGTTTGACAAACAGGATTACTCGATCGCGCAGCATGTCGCTGAAGAGGGCAGAGGCCTCGTCATCGCCGTCAATAAATGGGACACGATCAAAGAAAAGCCTCAAACCCTGCAAATGATTCAAGCCAAGGTCGAAGCCTCGCTCGCCCAGTTGTCCGGTGTGAAAATCATCCCCATTTCGGCCTTGAAAGGCAACGGCATCGGCACCCTGATGCGTGCTGTGATTAAAACGTACGAGACATGGAATCTGCGTGTCTCGACCGGCAAACTGAACCGTTGGTTTGCGGGCATGCTCGCGGACCATCCCCCGCCCATCGTCGGCGGCGGTCGGGTTAAACCGCGTTACATCACGCAAATGAAGGGCCGTCCGCCAACCTTTGGTATGTGGGGGAATAAGCTGGATAAGCTGCCGGAGAGCTATATCCGCTTCCTGACCAACGGCCTGCGCCGCGCCTTTGAGCTGCAAGGCGTGCCTATTCGTTGGGTCCTGAAAAAGGGCGACAATCCGTATCTGGACGACAAAAAGAAATAATGCGGTAAAGCTGTTCATTAACCAATTGATTCTAATAAATAAATCCAATCGTTCGGCGAATTTTAATCCTTTTGCCTTATAAATAATATACGAATTGTAGTGTAAGAAGTGACGTTTGTTTAAAAAGATATGGACAAGAACTACCGTCATCCCGGCGTAAGCCGGGATCCAGAATGAATTTTTAAGAAGCGGATAGAGCGATGGCGTCTTCCGGACTTGCTTTTGAAAATGATTCTAACACGACTTTAAGCGCATCGGGCTACGGTAAGGATGGCGTGTGCCTTTTCACCGGCCAACAAGGCGAAAATAGCGATCGTATGTCTTACGATTATGACGTGAGGCAAGGTCACTTAAAGATCAGCACGCACCTAACCGACATGGCAAAGGGAACGCTTCCGGAAGTTTCTCTTCTCAAAAAAGACATGACCCCGGATCAAGCCATCTTGTTTTCGAACGTTATGGATGCCGCTGTTTCGGCGCGTATGGCGGAACAGTATCCAGACGCTGTATCCTTTAATCAAGCAAGGGGACCTGACGGCAAACGGCTTGACTCAAATGGCGTTAAGGGCCTTTTCAATGACGCTTCTAAAGACGCTGAAAGAATGACCTCGCCCAAAGGTACGGCCTTGGATAATCTCGGCGATTTTTTCGGCGGCATCGCCGCCTTAGAAGTCGTCGATTTTAAGCAGGCGCAAAGCATGGACATGGATCATCTACAAGGCACAAACAGATTAAGCCTTAAAGACGATCCTGATCGGTGCGTTTTTTTAAATGAAACCGAGGATCGGATAGACGTATGGGACATGGCCGGAGCCAAAGCCGCGCCCATAGAGCCGACTCGTACGGGCCTAGCGAAAGGTGTCGGACAAGTTGCAGAGCATCTGGGGGTGGACAAAGAAATGTCAACCTCCGTTAAATCGTTGCAAGCGTCAGCGAATGCCTATGAAGAATGGGGCCTAGCGCCGATGGGCGTGAAAGCTAATAAGGCGACGAGGGAAGCGGAAAGTCTTTTGGGGCCCAGAGGGCTCGAACAGGCGTGGAGCCCGCACGCTTCGCCGACGCAAAAGCAACCCTCCTTGGCCGCGAATGCGCAATCAACACCCACGACCAGAAAACCGCAAATGGGCTGCACCGTCTGACAATAACCCCGCCGTTTGTGCAGGCCCACCACCCCCGCCTTTTGTGCAAGCCCACCACCCGCCCCTTGCGGGAGGGTCGAAAATGCCTTGGCATTTTCGGGGAGGGGTCCTCCGTCATTAATAAAAAAACCTATAGTCGATTTTATAGAGCAAAAGAAAAATACAAGCGTCATGCCAGCGAAGGCTGGCATCCCATCTATTTTTCCTCAATCATTTTATTTTGGATTAGCATCCACCCATTTTTCGTATTGTTTGATACGGGGCCTTCCCCTAGAGCCTTTTCCGAAAAGGTTGACGCCCTTTCTATTGCCGGAAAAGGCTCTAACTCATTGCTGCCGAGCAGATTCACGCGCTTAGTTTGTCGTCTAAGGACGCCAACCTAATCACGATCTGCTCTAAGCCCGCCGCCAAACCGGCAACCAAAGCACATCCTCAATCTCTTCGACCCCGGCACAAAGCATGACCAATCGATCAATCCCCAGCGCAATGCCAGCAGCGGGCGGCATGCCGTAACGCAACGCGTCGATAAAATCCATGTCGATGGGATAGCGTTCGCCATGAATCTCTTCTTTCAAATCCATATCCGCCTGAAAGCGGCGCAGTTGTTCGTCGGCGTCGGTCAACTCGCCAAACGCATTAGCGATTTCGTATCCCGCGATATAAAGCTCGAACCGTTCGGCCAGACGCGGATCGTCAGGCAAAGGCCTTGCCAGCGCCGCCATACTCAGCGGGTAATCGCAAAGAAAGGTCGGCCTGTCTTTGCCTAAAAACGGTTCAATCAATTCTCCCATGACGCGAAAGAATAAATCGTCCCAACTATCGTCGGGTGCCGTCCGAATATCTAACGGCTTCATAGCCTCACGCAGCAAAGCCGCATCCGGCTTATGCGGGTCCGGCGTTGTCGCCAGCAAATCAATCCCGGCATAACGGCGAAACGCATCCGGCACCGATAACGTTTCCCACGCCACAAAAGGATCGCACGCCATCCCGTTGGCATGAAAAATTTTCTTCCCCGCCGCAGTGGCACAGGCGCGAACCAGCGTTACGCAATCCTCCTTAATCGCCGCCGTATCCGCCTGGGCGCGGTACCATTCAATCATGGTGAATTCGGGATGATGGCGGCTAGACCTTTCGCCGTTCCGGTAGGTATGGGCGATCTGGTAAATCAAAGGCTCACCCGCGACCAAAAGCTTCTTCATCGAAAACTCAGGACTGGTGTGCAGGTAAAGGCATTGCCCCGGACCTCCATGCGGATCGCGCAGTTCGGTTTTGAACGCCTGTAAATGAACTTCATTGCCGGGAGAAAACTGAAGGGCAGGGGTGTCAACCTCGGCAAATCCCATCGAGTCAAACGTCGCCCTGACCGTTCGCATAACGGTCTGCCGTACCCGCAACGGGGCGCGTCGTTTTTGATAGAGATCAGGCCGCCACGCTTGGACCATGCTTACGAAGCGTTTTTGGCCAAGAAGGACAATTCGCCCTGATGGTTCTTATCCGTAACATCGGTAAGCTGGATCGGATACTCGCCGCTAAAGCAGGCATCGCAATATTGCGGCGTTTGATTGTTCCGGCCTTCTTCACCCAAAGCGCGGTAAAGCCCATCCATGGAAATAAAGGCCAGCGTATCCACACCGATAAATTTAGCCATGCTTTGGACATCGTGATTATGCGCCAAAAGCTTTTCAGCTTCGGGCGTGTCGATCCCATAAAAACACGGGCACTTGGTCGGCGGCGAAGAAATGCGCATATGCACTTCCTTGGCCCCAGCATGTCGGAGCATTTCGACGATTTTAACGGAAGTCGTGCCGCGTACGATCGAGTCATCCAAAAGCACCAGCCGCTTGCCTTCGATGAACTTGCGGTTGGCATTGTGTTTCAACTTTACGCCGATATGGCGGATGCGATCGGTCGGCTGGATAAAAGTCCGCCCCACATAGTGATTGCGAATAATGCCCATTTCATAAGGGATGCCGCTTTGCTGCGCATAGCCGATGGCTGTCGGCACGCCTGAGTCCGGGACCGGCACGACAAGATCCGCATCGACAGGCGCTTCCTTGGCCAGTTCCATACCGATCTGCTTGCGTGCAGCATAAACGGAAATGCCATCCAGAAAGGAATCCGGCCTAGCAAAGTAAATATATTCAAAAATGCAAAAGCGTTTTTTAACGGAAGAGAAGGGGTGCAGGCTTTCGATCGTCTCTCCATCCAAGATAACGATTTCACCGGGTTCGACATCGCGAACGAACTCCGCACCGATAATATCAAGCGCGCAGGTTTCGCTGGCCAGAACATAGCCGTTGGTGTGCTTGCCAATTACCAAAGGCCGAACGCCGTAAGGGTCGCGTATGCCGATAATCTTGTCCTTGGTCAAACAAACCAGCGAATAAGCGCCTTCGACTTGGCGCAGCGCCTCGATCAAACGGTCAATAACGGACGGTTGCTGCGACAAAGCCACAAGATGGATGATGACTTCTGTGTCCGATGTCGCGTGGAAAATGCAGCCTTTTTTAACTAAGCGTTTACGCAAAGCATAAGCATTGGTCAGATTGCCGTTGTGCGCAATGCCGAACCCACCGAAATCGAAATCAGCAAAAAGTGGCTGAACGTTACGAAGCGATGTTTCACCGGTTGTGGCATAGCGGACATGGCCGATGGCGGAAGCGCCGGTTAATTGAGAGATAATGCCGTCGGACCCGAATGAAACGCCGACTTGACCCAGCGCATGTTTGGCGTGGAAATGTTCGCCGTCATAGCTGACGATTCCAGCGGCTTCCTGCCCGCGGTGTTGCAAGGCGTGAAGCCCCAGCGCCGTCATAGCGGAAGCGGACTCATTGCCGATGATACCGAAGATGCCGCATTCTTCGTGCAGTTTATCGTCGTCAAAAGGATTGGTCGATAAAGTCATTCGTCATTCCGATCTATTAAAGTATCCATCGTGTCTCTTGTTTCCTCCCCATAGGAAGAGGTAGGAATATTTTTATTCGTGTAAGTCGGCACCGGCGTTGACATATCTTCAAGACGTTGAAGATCGTCGGCGGCTTCTTGGGCTTTCTCCTTGTGCTTTTGCGCGATTTCGGAGGCATCCTCAACCGAATCCGGGACGATGCTTTTTAAGAGATCGACGCCATAGGCGAGGGCGGATTGAGTTTTAGCCTGAGCCAGCCATTGGGGTTGATCTTCGGGCTGATCGGCAGACCAAATAAAGGTCGTCCCAAGATAGATCAGGCACATAATGATAAAGCCGCGAATAAGGCCAAAAACAAACCCGAGCGAGCGATCAATAGAACTTAAAGTCGGCGTTTTAACCAGACTGGTCAGATAGTCGCCAAGCGGGACTAAAAGCACGATGGCAAGACTAAAAAGGCCAATAGCGGTACAGGCATCGGCCAACATTTGGTTTTGGATATGCTCTTCCAAGAAAGGCTTGGCGAGCGGATAAAAGGTGAAGGCAAAAATAGAAGATAAGACCCACGTTCCAAGCGCCATAATTTCTCGAACAAGGCCTCGGCGAAAGGCAAAAATGCCGGAAGCAATAAGGACAAGCGCGCCGATAGCATCAAAGGCGTTGAATTGAGAGTTTTCCATGGTTATCCCTGATCAGAAGGAAGGGGT
>JBFWLD010000111.1:0-6687 GCA_050252315.1 Bdellovibrionales bacterium | reverse complement strand
CGGCAGAAACCTAATAGACCTGTATTTGGATTCGATCGAGCATCCCGATATGTCCGGCGCGATTGTCGGCGGCACGGTGTCGCGTACGATGGCCGGTGGGCAAAAGGCGTGGGTGGATGCCGGACTTGTTGAAAAAATCTATCTGGAAAGCAAAACACCGATCAAAGCTGGCGAAAGCGTAACCCATAAAATCGTTACAACGCTTCAAGAGCAAAAAGCTTGGCACGGTGCGCTTGTCAAAAAAGAAGCCTCGGGCCAAGGCGTGATTACACCACCGCCCTTGCCATGGCAGCGTGCGCTGGCCGCTTTGCCAAAAGAGGAAAGCGCCACGTTAATTTTCGGGGACGAAGCGGACGTGGCCCTGTTCCGCCAAACGCCCTATGCGACCCGCGAGAAGCTGACGATCCGTTTTTCGTTTAAGGAGCCGGTCCATCCCGACCTTGACGAGCAGTTGGACGCGTTAGTCGCCCCGGTGGTGCCTCTGGGCAAAGGCGGCTCCTTGGTGATCGAGCCGACAAGCGCGCTCGTAGCCATAGATGTGAATGCGGGCAGCGCCACAAATATGACAGCGGTGAATCTGATCGCGGTCAAAGAAATCGCCCGGCAAATTCGCCTGCGTAACCTGTCGGGAATCCTCGTCGTTGATTGCCTAAAAATGGCGGCGAGGGCGGATAGCTCCAAAGTGATGAACGCCATGACTCGCGCGGTAGAAAGCGACCCAGTCCAAACGCATGTTTTTGGAATGAGCAAACTTGGCCTACTGGAACTGACGCGTCGTCGTCAAGGGCCGCCTTTGGCCTTGTTGTGGAAGGTATCCTGAAGATGCCTCATGATCCAAAGCCCGAGCCAGCGCCGAAAAAATGTCCGATCTGCGGCAAACCGGCCCAAGAACGCACAGCGCCTTTTTGTAGTGACCGTTGTGCCAAAGTAGATTTGGGGCGTTGGCTAACCGAATCTTACAGCTTTGAAACGGAAGAAGAGCCGGAGCAAGATACCTTCTCTTAAAAAGAAAAAGGGAGGCCCTATCCTTACGAGGGTGGGGGAGGCCTGACCCGATCTCAACGCAAAGGGTTTGACATAAAACGTCATGCCAGCGAAGGCTGGCATCCCATTTTCTTTATCGTTTTATCATGAATCTGCTCGGCAGCAATGAGTTAGAGCCTTTTCCGGCACTAGAAAGGGCGCCAACCTTTTCGGAAAAGGCTCTAGTTTTTTAAAGAAAAAGGGGAACCCAACCCTGGCGGATTCCCCTTTTTTAAGACGGTAAGAACAGTCCTTATTCCGTTGCGGGCGTTTCCGTCGCGCTTGTTTTGGGCGTTGTCCCTTCTTCGGTCGTCGCCTTCTTTTCCTTCATGGCCTTGGCCGCATGTTTTTTGTGCTTTTTAACTTTATGCTTAAGTGTTTTTTGAACTTCCGCCTTCGGCGCCGGTGTAGCAGCCTGTGTTTCGGTAGCGGCGGGGGTTTGCGTGTCGGTAGCAGCAGCCGGAGCTTCCTGCGCGAAAACCGGAGCCGACAAACTGAGCATCATGGCGGTAACAAGGAGTACTTTCTTCATGGGGTCACCTGTATATGATAAACGGCGGGATGCCGTTTGATGGTTGTATAAGACGCCATAATCTCGTCCGGATCGGGGAAAGATCGCGGCAAGATTGTGGCCTTTTTTTTAGGGATTCCTTAAGAGCGTATAAACTAGGTTTTGAGGCATGAAAGCGCCCTTAAAAATCGTCGTTTTGCTGAGCCTAACGCTCCTTGGCGGGTGCGTACCGTTTTGGCGTCAATGGCTGAGGGGGGACGAGGCAAAGCCCTTGTCTTTTTTTGCACAGCCGGAGCCGGAAAGATGGTGCTATAACACGCTTGGCGGCATTGATTGTTATGAAGGACCGCAACCGCTCCCCCCCGAATCGTTGGTGAATGTCATGCCGCCGTCGCGTTTTCCTCCCACGCGAGAGGCGTATGCGGCAGCTTTGGCGGAATATCAGTCCTCTTCTTCGAACAAATAGGGCAAAGGCCCCTTGCGTCCGCTTATAATCCGGTTATAGTCCCATTTTCTCTTGCCGAAACATGGGGATTCTGATGTTTGATCTAACGACGCTATTCATTTCCAAGGCTTGGGCCCAAGACGCGGCAGCCCCGGTTGCCGACGCAGTTGGCGGCGCAGCGGTGCAGGGACCGGAATCGGCCTTGATGCGTTTTGTTCCGTTCTTTTTGATTCTGGCCGTTTTTTACGCCTTTGTCCTCCGCCCGCAGCAGAAAAAGGCGGAAGCTCAGGAAAAAATGCAGTCGGGGATCAAAAAAGGCGATAAGGTTTTGACAACCAGCGGTATCGTCGGAACGATTACGAAAGTCGTTGACGATCATTATGTGCGGGTTGAAATTGCCAAGGACGTCGAGATCAAGATGTCCAAGGACAACATTGCGGGACCTTTGGACGATAAGGTCGAAGCGAACCAGAACAAATAAAGATAAAGAAAGTAAGGCGCGAGCATGCTTTATATCGAAAAGTGGAAGAGAAGTCTCATCATCATCGTGTCGCTGTGGGGGCTTCTCTACGCAGCACCGAATATGATGGGACCGGAAACCCTGAAATGGATGCAGGCTCATTTGCCTTCTTATCTGCCGACTCAAACGATCAATTTGGGCCTTGATCTGCGCGGTGGCTCGCATCTGTTGTTGGAGGTTGACGCCGACGCGGTGATTGAAGAGCGTCTGCAATCCATCCTCGATGAAGCCCGTACCGCGTTCCGAAAGGAGAAAGTCGGCTATCTGAACCCGTCGGTTAAAGACGGAGCGGTTTCCTTTAAGCTGCGCGACACAGCTCAATCCGACACGGTTCGTAGCTTGATCCGCCAGATAGACTCCTCCCTTTCAGCGGATTTTGTCGGCGATCAATTGACGATCCGCCTGTCCGACGAAGCGATCCGCGACCGCAAGATGGCGGCCATGGACCAGTCGATCGAAATCGTCCGCCGCCGTATTGATGAAACCGGCACGCGTGAACCGTCGATTCAGCGTCAGGGCGACGACCGGATTTTGGTCCAGTTGCCGGGCGTGGACGATCCGGGCCGCATCAAAAAGCTATTGGGCCAAACGGCCAAGCTCAGCTTCCGCCTTGTTGATGAGAATGCGTCGATGGATGGGGCCGCCATGGGCCGCGTGCCCGTGGGGACCGAGCGGTTGCCCTCGACCGAGGAAGCCGGACGCTCCTGGGTCGTCCAAAAAAGAGTTATGGTTTCCGGCGATACGTTGGTCGATGCCCAACCTTCCTTCCAGACGGGCGAACCCGTGGTTTCCTTTAAGTTCGATGCGACCGGGGCACGCCGGTTTGGCGACGCTACACGCCAGAACGTCGGTCGTCTGTTCGCGATTGTATTGGACGGTAAAGTTATCAGCGCTCCGGTGATCCGCGAACCGATTACGGGGGGCAGCGGCGTGATTTCCGGACGCTTCACCACCCAGTCGGCTCAGGATTTGGCCTTGCTCTTGCGGGCAGGCGCGCTTCCGGCGCCGATCAAAGTGCTTGAAGAACGTACGGTCGGTCCGGGGCTTGGCGCGGATTCGATTAAGGCCGGAGCCACCGCCTCGATCGTTGGGTTAGCCCTTGTCGTCGTCGGCGTCTTTTTGTCTTACGGCAGCCTGTTCGGCACGATCGCCAATATTGCCTTGTTTTTCAATGTGGCGTTGATCTTTGCGGCCTTGTCTTTCTTGCAAGCCACGCTGACCTTGCCGGGCATTGCCGGGATTGTCCTAACCATCGGCATGGCTGTGGATGCGAACGTGCTGATCTTCGAGCGTATCCGTGAAGAGCTTCGCCTTGGCCGCTCGGCCATTGTCGCCCTTGATACAGGCTATCAACGAGCCTTGTCTTGTATCATGGATGCGAATGTCACAACCCTGATCGCGGCGTTTCTGTTGTTCAGCTTCGGCTCAGGCCCGATCAAAGGCTTTGCCGTGACGCTCGGCATCGGCATTGTCACGTCGATCTTTTCGGCGGTTATGATCTCACGTCTGTTGGTCGTCTGGTGGACTCAGCTCAAACGCCCCAAAGAACTCCCTATTTAAGAAGAATAAGCTCCAGCCGCTCCTTTTTTGCGAGGTATTCCTACCCTCTAACAAAAGAGCCAAGCCCAACCACCCGCCCCTTGAGGGAGGGTCGAAAACGCTTAAGCGTTTTCGGGGAGGGGTCTATTTCTCGCCGACAATAGGTCAGGCGTTTTCGCTTTAGAGCAGGTCGTGATTAGGTTGGCGTCCTTAGACGACAAACTAAGCGCGTGAATCTGCTCGGCAGCAAAGAGTTATAGGCTTCAATCCTTTTGGGCCAGCGACAATAAAAGCGTCAGCCCTTCAACCACGGCCTGATAGCGTACCGTGTTGCGATCTCCGCGAAAATTCATGGTCGCGTGAAACCGAGTGCCGTCGCGTTTGGCAATGCCATAACAAACCAGACCGATAGGTTTTTCTTCCCCGCCCGTGCTGGGGCCCGCCAGACCGGTGACGGAAAGGGCCACATCAGCAAGCGAATATTCCAACGCTCCGGCAGCCATAGCTTCGGCGACTTGAACGCTGGTGGGACCGAATGTCTTGAGGTCGTCGGGCAGAACGCCGAGCATGTCAATCTTGGCGTCGTTGGAATAGGAAACAAAACCGCGTTCGAACATGACGGAAGCCCCGGCCACAGAGGTAATCGCCGCCGCCATCAATCCGCCGGTGCAGGATTCAGCCGTGACGACCTTTTTGCCTTCCTTGGTGTATTGGTGGACGATCTCGTAAGCGAGCCGTTCGATGTCGTCGGGAAAACGCATTTCACTCATCCTTCAAATCTTACGGTTGCGATGGCCTGCGCAGCGATGCCTTCGCCGCGTCCTGTAAAGCCAAGTCGTTCTGTTGTTGTGGCTTTCAGGCTCACGCGGGATTCATTGACTTCCAAAAGCTCGGCCATTCGTTTTTGCATGGCCAGCCGGTGCGGCCCAAGTCGAGGCCGTTCGCACATGATGACAATATCGACGTGCGAGATCAAGCCGCCACGTTCATTAATCATCTGAACGGCGTGGCGCAGGAAGATAGCGCTGTCCGCGCCTTTCCATTGAGGATCGGAGGGCGGGAAAAAAGTCCCAATATCCCCAACCGCCATGGTGCCCAGCAGCGCATCGGTCAGAGCATGCAACACCACATCGGCGTCGGAGTGGCCTTCCAGCGTCCAGTCATGTTCAATGGCAAGGCCGCCTAGATGGATCACGCTTCCTTTGACAAGGCGATGCACGTCAAAGCCAAGCCCGGTACGAATATCGCCGAAGGTTTGGCCCAACAGCCGGGCGGCGCGGCCCAAATCGTCGGGGTTGGTAATTTTCATATTGTCGGCGTTAGAGGGGACAAGGGTCACGTTCATACCTGCTTTCTCGGCAACGGAGGCGTCATCGGTCAATTGTTGACCGGCCACAGCCCGGTGAGCGTTTAAAATCGGCGCAAAGGCAAAGGCCTGCGGCGTATGCGCCTGCCACAGATTCTCGCGCGGAATCGTTTCCGTGATCCGTCCCTGATCGCTACGTTTAAGCGTATCGACAAGCGGCTTAGCCGCAATCGCGCCTTGTGCGCTGTCCAACGCCTTACGCACGTCGGTAATGGTCGCCGCGTCGATCAAAGGGCGGGCGGCATCATGGATCATGACGAAATCGGGCGGCGAGTTCTGCGCGGCCAAAGCCTCCAACCCCAGCCGGACGGAATCCTGCCGTGACGCTCCGCCCACGACAGGCTCGGGCAAGTCCAACCCGTTGACCGCACGGTCGTAAAGATCGCGATGTTGGGGGCTGTAAACCACTTGCACATCCGTAATGTGAGGATGGTTCAAAAAGGCCAAAACGGACCGGCGCAAGATCGCCATACCGCCAATATCTTGATATTGCTTGGGAATAGGGCTGCCAAAGCGAGAACCGGAACCGGCGGCAACAATAAGAGCGGTCGTGCGAGTCATAGAATCAAAGCGTTATCGTTAACAAGGCCATGATTTTAGGCGCTCCGTCCAAACCCTGCAAGGAGATAAGCCCCTTTTAAGCAAACCGGGCAAGAGCCCGAGAAAAATCGAAAAAAAGACGAATTGCTTTCATGGGGATATGCTAAAACAACCCAAAATTACCAAAGGAGATTTTTATGAGCGTCACCACACAAGTCAGGATGCCAATCCCGACGGAAAGTCAAAAAGCCGCCGCGAGACAAACGCGTGCCGGGACAAAGTTTTTTGCTAGGCTTGCCGTTGGGGGGGGCCTGCTTATGGCAGGCTTTGGGGTATGGTGGGGGGTCACTGCCTCCTCCGGAATGGAAAAAGCGGTTGCTGCCGGGGTAGCGCTGTTTGGTCTTGGGCTTGTTGCAGCAGGAGGTACTGCGTTGCGCAGACCGACCGTCGCGCCATCCGCTACCGAAACTGCGCCGACAGCGTCTCTCAAATAACGTGTATTATGGCCGTTTATAAAAGAGGGTGCCGATTTTTGGCCCCTCTTTTATATGAAAAATGAAGAAAAAAGACGAATTGCTTTCATGGGGATATGCTAAAACAACCCAAAATTACCAAAGGAGATTTTTATGAGCGTCACCACACAAGTCAGGATGCCGATCCCGACCAAAATGGATAAGGAATATCGGAAGGAAAGCCTAGAAATTTTGGGCGATTTGTCTATGGTCGCTGGAACAAGATCGGAA
>JBFWLD010000110.1:0-6736 GCA_050252315.1 Bdellovibrionales bacterium | reverse complement strand
GGCAATTTTCTCTTCCTGATCGTCCGGCACATAGCTGGCGAGGGTCAGCGCGTGATCGACCTCGGGTAAGCGCTCAAGTTGTCCGGCAATTCGCGTGGCGGCATCCGATGATGGCGCGAGGATTTCAACCGTATAAGGCGTGGCCATTGGATCCTTCATAATGTCGAACATCGTGGCGACGGATTCGGCCTTGGGATTTTTCAGATTGAGCGGATCGAAATCAAAGCGCATCTGAGTCGCCACAAGCAAGGCGATAAGCGCCATGGCACCGGTCGCAATTAAAAGTTTTTTGCGATGGGTTTTAAGCGCGCGGTCCAGCGGCGCAGCCCATCTATAGCCGACGGCTTCGGGCTCGGCAGGCGGTTTGAAGAGGCTTAAAAGCGCAGGCAGCAACGTCAGATTGAACAGATAGGCAATGACCATGCCGCTTCCTGCGATGATTCCAAGCTCGGAAACGCCGCGATAGCTGGTGGGAATAAAGGCCATGAAGCCGAGCGTTGAAGCCGCCGCTGCAAAGGTCAAAGGCGGGGCGATTAAGCGTGCGGTCGAGAGCATGGCAGCGATTGTGTCCGGCTCCTTATGGTGCTCATCGCGGAAACGGACTCCGAATTGGATGCCGAAATCAACAGCCATCCCGACGAACATGACAGCAAAAGCCACGGATATCAGATTCAACGAACCCACGGTTGCCATGGCCAAACAGGTTGTCGCGATCAACCCGGCGAACAACGTCAAAAGGATGGGGATAATAATCCGCCACGAGCGCAAAGCGAGATAAAGCAGAAGGATAACTAAAAAGACGGAAACCGCCGTCGCCAGCCCTGCGCCTTCGGCCACGCTGGCGAATTCTTCGTCATTGAGCGCAACGGATCCGGTCAAGCGCACATTAATTCCGTATGCCGGAGTCAAGTTCAGCTCCGTCGCCAGATCGCGCACCGCGTGCGTGGCTTTGTTGCCGGGGGAAAGGGCGCTAAAATCCAAAACAGGCTGTACAAGGATGTATTTGCGTAAATCGCGTACGGTTGGCTGGCTACTCGTCATCATGGACTGCCAGGGCAGGATCATGGGGATGCCCTTCAAGTTCGCCTCGACGACCTGCGCCATCAGCGCAAAGGAACCGGCGACGTTCTTATAGTCGGTCTGGCCGCGATTGACGCCTTGAATAGCCAACTCCATAGTCGAAAAAAGCCCGCGCAAGGACGGGTCCTTGGCCAAAGACCCCAAAAGCGGCTGAGCTTGGATCAAGCTGTCGAGTGTCGAGGACAGCTCTTGTTTCGAAAGCAGTAACAGGCCGTGCTTTTGAAAATAGGGGATGGCGTCCGGCCTGACCACGGTTTTGAAAAGGTCCGGCCTTTTGCGCAAAGCTTCGGCCAGTTTTTCAGCGCCGGTTTCCGCCAGATCGGCATTGGCCCCATCCACGACAATGACCAGCCGGTCTTGTTTTTGCGGGAAAGCCTTGGCCAGTTCGGTTTCGCGCACGCGCCAGTCAAGATTGGCCGCTAGCAATTGGTCGATATCGGTGTTGATTTTCAGATGGTCGGCAGTAAAAACGGCCATAGCCACGACGGCGGCGGCAAAAGCCAGCACGACCCAGACCGCAAAGCGGCGAGAAAAAGAAACAAGGGCGACAATCCAACGAGTCAGCATAGAAAACCTTTTTCAAGTTTGTTTTTCATTCGGCATGTCTTCCATGGGGATGCCGGGGGAGAATTTGGTCTTTCGCATAGTGGGAAAAGATTTAACGTGATTGACATTCGGGGAAGCCGCAAGCTGAGAGGTCAGGAATTTCTGAAAATCCTCCCAATCCCGCGTCACGACCTTCAAAAGGAAGTCCGAATCCCCAGTCAACATGTAGCTTTCGCGCACCTGCGGCCAATTGTCGAGCGATTTAGAGAAATGAGCCAAATCAGCCTCGGTATGGCTGGCAAGGCCGACATGAATAAAAACGCACATACCAAAGCCGAGCTTGTCGGGCGCGATCTGGGCATGGTACGAACGGATAAACCCGGCCTGTTCCAAGGCGCGCACGCGGCGCAGGCAGGGCGGGGCGGAGATTCCGGCCTTGGCGGCCAAATCGACGTTGGAAATCCGACCGTTAGCCTGCAATTCGCGCAGGATGGTCAGGTCGATACGATCGAGTTTGACGTGCTTCATAAGAGTCTCGTAATCTGTGCCTACAAATTTAAAGATAAGGGATAGTAAACCTATGTCACCCAAGAGCCAAGTCACATGCTGGGTCGTCACCCAAGGGGTCGTCGGCATGGAAAATCAGTGTTTGGGATTGGCCGCCGCTCTCGGCCTCGATCCGGTGGTTAAACGTGTGCGCCTGCGCTCGCCGTGGAAACAGCTCGCGCCGTTTTTGCGGTGTGGCCTGAGATGGGCGTTTAGCAAGAAAGGCGATCCCGTGGTGCCGCCTTGGCCGGATTTGATGATTTGTTCCGGTCGCGCGGGCGGAGCTGCCTGCCTTTACGTGCGCCGCGCCGCCAAAGCCGCCGGAAAAAAAGTTTTTACGGTCTATATCCAAAATCCGGTCATTGATCCTTCGCGGTTCGATTTGGTCGCTTTGCCGCGTCATGATGGGGTGTTGGGCGAAAATGTCGTCACGACGCGTGGCTCCCTTCATCGCGTGACGCCGGAAGTATTGGCGGCTGAAACCGCCAAGTTCGAGCCTGTCTATGCCCATCTGCCGTCGCCGCGTCTTGCGGTTTTGATTGGCGGCACGAACTCGGTCTATCAATTCACGCCGCATGAAATGCAGCCCTTGGCCCAGCGTCTTGCCGAGTTGGCGCGCGAAACCGGCGGCAGCCTGATGGTCACCCCTTCGCGTCGAACGGGGGCGGAAAATTTGGCGATTTTGACCGAAGCGCTTAAGGATGTGCCGCATATTATTTGGAACGGCAACGGCCCAAATCCCTATTATGCCATGCTTGGGCTTGCCGATACGATTTTGGTTACAGCGGATTCGGTCAATATGACCTCGGAAAGCTGTTCAACCGGCAAACCGGTCTATGTCATTCCTCTGTCCGGCGGGTCCGAAAAATTCCGCCGTTTCCATCAAGCCTTGCGCGACGATGGCATGACACGACCTTTTACGGGCAAGCTGGAAACATGGACCTATACGCCGCTGAACGACGTGCAGCTTGTCGCTAATCGCGTACGCGAGATGATGGAGAAATAAAAAGAGCAAAGCTTGCTTTTATGCCTTGTCTCTTTTTATTAAAGAGCTTTCCTACAGATTTTGTCATTCCGGGGCGCGCCTTGGCGCGAACCCGGAATCTCATTTGGTTTTAATCTTCTTACCCTTTTTGAGCCTGCGCGATCACGTCGCTGCATCCGCGAAGCTCGGCCTTGGGCAAGCGGCCCAGTAGGCGCAGCCCATGCCCTTTCCATCCATTCGCGCCATTGTCCGTTTTGACGATCATGCCTAAATCTTCCGTCAAAATCGCATGGCCGGGGAAACTATGCGGGATAGTGGAAAGCACTTGCACGACACCTGTTTCTCCTTCTGCCACGGGCGCAAAGGAAAGCGGATCGCGTACGATTACGTCGGCAAAAGCGGGAGGATACAATAGCCCGTCTTCGTTTTCGGCAAAAATTACGCCGGGCATTTCGGCCATGCCGTAAAAATTGATGATGCGGGAAAGGCCTGTCGCTTGCTTGAGAGTTTGGTTGAATTGTTCGCGGCTGACGGCTTTCTCGGCAAGGGTTTTCCACCCGCCGCTGTGAAGGAGAACGGCCTTGGACAAATCCAGCCCCAAAGCCTGCGCTGCAGGCAAAAGCCCCAGCCAAACCAGAAACGTAAAGCCATAGATCAGAAACGGCGCATCGGCATAGCGTCGCATAAAGCCTTCCAGCTTTTCCTGATCGAGCGTCAAATCCGGCTTTAACATAAAGGTAGGATCGCGCCCGAACGGCATGATCCCCAGCAAAGCGGCGGCTCGCGCGCCCATATCCATGGAAGGGGACAATGCCGCTTCCGTATCCGCCAGCAACAAAGGCAGCCGCGTCTTCCCGATCAGCTCTTTGAGCGTCGCAGCCAGACAGGTCGAGGAAAGCCGTGCGGTTTCCTTGTCCATCTGGATTTGGCTTCGGGCCATGCCGGTGGTGCCGCTGGATTTGATCGTCACGCGCACGTCTTCTTGTGGCACGGAAGAAAGAAGCCTGTTCTTGAATAAAGAAACCGGAAGGTACGGCACGTCCGCCATGCTTTGGATGGAAAGCTCGAAGGCTCCATCCACCATGCGGGCGTAAGCTGGGCACGCCTTGCGATGATGCTCGGTCAGCGCGACCAGCGCAGGCAGAAGGGTTTTTTCCTTTTCTTCTTGCGGCACTGTGAAAAGCGGCTGTGTCAAAAGACGTTCAGGAAAACAGCTCATGCGCCACCGAATTCTTTTTGCAACGCCGGGTAATCGACCTTGCCGTTGCTTTTAGTCGGCCATGCCTCAACGGAACGCACCGTAACCCACGGGGCGGGCAGCTTAGTCTGCGCGATGACGGAATCGTGAACCGCTTTTTGTGCAGCTTCATCGGCTTGAAGACACAGGAGTACGATTTTTTCCGGCTGCTCGACCGCGATACAGGACGCATGGGCCGAAGCGATTTTTTCCAAATCATCTAAAGAAACGCGCTGCCCGAAAAGCTTGGCAAAGCGTTGCCTGCGACCGGTAATGGTCAAAAAGCCGTCGGGATCAAGGCTTCCCAAATCGCCGGTACGAAGTTCGCCGTGCGTTTCGTCGCCCCTCGCGAGATCGGCGCGGCTTGTGGCATAGCCCATCATAACGTTCGGACCGCGATAAACGATTTCGCCATCTTCGATGGACAGGCGGCCGCCCTGCAAGACCTTGCCCGACGATCCGAGTTTTTCCTCAAAGCGGTGCAGGGGGAAACAAGAAATTCGCGGGCTGGCCTCGGTCTGACCATACATGATGAAAAGTTCGCCGTTGCGTTGGCGCACGACGGACAGAACTTTTTGCGTAAGCGCCGCCTGCATCTTGCCACCTGCCTGTAAAAAGGTTTTCAGCGACGGCACATTCAGTCGCGCAAGGCCGAGGCGCATCAGCATTTCATAATGATAGGGAACGCCCGCGAACAAAGTCGCCTGATGCTCTCGCGCTTGCCGCCAAAGATCGCCGCTCATCAGCCCGTCTTGAGTCAGAAAACATTTGCCGCCGACCGCAAGCTGCATGTGCAGGATCGACAAGCCGAAGGAATAAGCCAGCGGCAAATGGCACAAGGCCGTTTGATCGGACGAAAGCGAAAGGCTTTGAATAATGGCGCGCGTATTGCTGGCAATATTGGCATGGGAAAGCCGGACGCCTTTGCTGCTGCCCGTTGATCCCGACGTCAACAGCATCAAATAAAAATCGGGATGCAGCGCTCCACAGGTTTGGTTTTTACGCACGAAAAGCGATAGTTCCGAAATTGGCCATGTCACAGCTTCATAGGCCGCATGTTGCCACCCTTCAGACGCGATAATCCAGTCCGGTTCGTAAGCGGCAATGATTGGCTCTTTGTTCGGAGTCTGCGGATCGGCCAGCGCGATCGCCATACCCGCCTGCGCCGCCGCCAGATAGGCGAGGGCTCCTGAAACGCTCGAAGGCAAAAAGCATAGAACCAGCCCACGTTCTCGGCCTGCAAAGCAAGGAAGCGTTTCCGTTATTTTTTGGCGCACGTCGCCGTAATTCATCCAGCCGTTACGCGTCGGATCGCAAAGCGCAGGGGCCAGAGGATCGCTCCACGATAAAAAGGGAAGGGTATCGTCCGCCAAAGGCATCAAATCACCATGCAGCCGTCAACGCCAATAACTTGGCCGGAGACATAGCGCGACAGGTCCGAGGCTAAAAACAACGCCACGTCCGCCACGTCCTCAGGCTTGCCGGTACGGCCTAGCGCGATTCCGTTTAGCCGTTCCTGCCGGATCTGGCCCGACAAATGCGCGGTCATGTCCGTTTCAATAAAGCCGGGCGCGATGGCGTTGACACGGATATGATCGGCCCCCAGCTCCTTGGCCGCCGATAGCGTAATCCCGATCGCGGCAGCCTTGCTGGCGGCATAGGCGGCTTGGCCCTTGTTGCCGACGCGCCCGATGATCGAACTTGTGATGATGATCGAACCGCCTTTATTTTTGCGCATCAAACGTGCGGCGGATTGCAGGTGATTCAACACGCCTTTGACGTTGACGTTCAATAAATCGTCGATGTCTTTTTCCGGGATCATGCCGATCAGTCCGTCGCTTAAAATCCCGGCATTGGCGGCCAGAACATCCAGCCCGCCGAAGCTCGTGTGGATTTGCTTGTAAAGCGCCTGCACCTCTTTGCCGTCCGTCACGTCGCCGGGCAGGACAAGGCATTCGGTTTCGTAGGTTTCGCAAAGTTCCTTGGCAAGGCTTTTTAGTTTCGCTTCGTCGCGGGCGTTCAGGACTAGGCGGGCATTGTTTTTGGCAAAGCACCGTGCCATGGCCGCGCCAATCCCGCGTGAAGCGCCGGTGATTAAAGCGGTTTTTCCCCTAAGCATCGAACGTCACCCCGCAAGCCTGAACGATTTCGACGGCCTTGGCATAGGAACTCATGTCAAGGATCTGATCGGTTTCCATCATGATGTCGAAAGCGGTTTCAATCGCGGCGACAAGGCGCATATGGGCGACCGAATCCCACGCCGGATACTCTTGATAGGCAAGGGCGGCGACCGGCGCGGCGGCATCAAGTTCGAGGACGTCGCGGAAACAGTGATCTAGTTG
>JBFWLD010000109.1:0-6750 GCA_050252315.1 Bdellovibrionales bacterium | reverse complement strand
CCCTATGACGACGGCGTCACCCAAGCGCAAAAACAGGGCAAGGCCGTCGTCGAAATCGACACGCCTTGCGCCGAGGCTATCAAAAACCTTTGGAACAATCTTCACCCTTATCTTGAAAAGGAACCCTAGCCCATGATTATCGCCGTGCCTCTTGAAAACGGAAAACTCTGTCAACATTTCGGCCATTGCGCCAGCTTCGCGCTGATCCATGTCGATTCCAATGAAGCAATCGCAGACCGCCGTGACGTGGACGCCCCGCCGCACGAGCCCGGCCTGTTGCCCGCATGGCTCGCCGAACGCGGCGTTGAGCTTGTTATCTGCGGCGGCATGGGCGCACGCGCCTTGGAGCTGTTCGCGCAAAGAGGCATCTCCGTCCTGACGGGTGCCCCAGCCGATACCCCCGAAAAGCTTGTTCAGGCGCATCTGGACGGCTCCCTCACCCCCGGAGCCAACGTCTGCGATCATTAGGGGAATTAGTACGCCAGAATAAATTATACCGGGCTTTGGATGAAATAAAGGTCGTGCATGCTGTCAACAGCCCTGCTTCGCTCTAACGTGCTCCTGCGTGGCTGCGCCACGCGTAGCCCGTAAGGGCAAATCGTGGTGCGGGCAGCCGGACTTGAACCGGCACGCCATTACTGACTTCAGATTTTAAGTCTGATGCGTCTACCACTTTCGCCATGCCCGCTTATATGAGGTGGTATGTATGTGGAGGGCATCTATAATACAGTTTCACCAATTTGGAAATCGGCTTTAGCCGAAAAAGTACATTTTTTACCAAAAATCAGCCTTCTGCCCCCCTTCGAAACGAAGAATAAGGTTGCGCAGAGACGAATCTCGCATTATAGAAGTCCTCGTTTCCCCGGTAGCTCAGTCGGTAGAGCAGGTGACTGTTAATCACCGGGTCGGCGGTTCGAGTCCGTCCCGGGGAGCCACTTTATCTTACCTCTACCCGCCATGGCCGATAAAAAATATGACCTCATCCACCGCGAGGCCCTGTATCAGGGATACTACCGCGTGGATAGGTTCTATATCCGCCAACAGCTCGAAGACGGGTCTTGGAGCGACGTTTTCTCCCGCGAAGTATTTGACGGCAACAAAAACGCTGCTGTTGTCCTCCTTTTTGATCCCCAGCAAGACCGCGTGGTCATGATCGAGGAGTTCCGCCCCGGCCCCATGTCCAAAGGGGACGATCCTTTTATGATCCAAGCAGTCGCGGGCGTTATCAATTCAGGGGAAACGGCGGAAGAAACAGCCCGGAGGGAAGCCGTTGAGGAAGCTGGATGCGAAGTTACCGACCTTCAAAAAATCATCGCCTATTACCCCTGCCCCGGCTGCGTCGGCGAACATATCACCATTTTCGTAGGGCGAACCAAAGCTCCGGCCCCAGAGGAAGCGGGCATTAAAGGCCTTCCCGAAGAAGGTGAGATCATCAAAGTTCTTGTTCTCGATGCGATGAAAGCCATCAGCCTGCTTTACGAAGGCAAACTACGCGACGCCGCAAGCATCATTGCTATGCAGTGGTTTTCGCTGCACCATACCGAGCTTCGCTCCCGCTGGCTGGTTAGCGACGCCAGCGGTGCGATTATTTAATGAGCTGGAGCTAAGCATGCTGTCGGAAATTGTGTATGAACCTTGGGAATTAGCCTTCTTCCTGACACGGGCGGGGTTGACTCTTTTTGTCCTCCTGTTTGTTCTCACCTTCGGCGCGCGCGCTGCCTTTAACAAAAGCCTTTCCCCCGGCAAGCGCATCCTTTGGGTCGCGGGTCAAATTTGTTTTCCGGTTTTAGCCTCGATTATCTACGCGATCCTGCACGAAGGGCGTCGCGCGTTAAAATATCCTTTTTATATTCTCTTACTTTTTTGGATACCGACTCTGGCCGTTTCGTTTGATCCTTTTGGCATTGTCATCCGAATGGAAAATAAGGACTCCTCGCCCTTTGCCTATGTCGATAACAACGTAACCTTATTCAAACAAGACGTGTTGGACTGGGGCGTTAAAGCAGCCAAGGATATTATGACCTTTGACTATGCCAACTATGTTCAGGAACAACGCCGCGCGCGAGTCTATTTCACCGGCGACGGCTGGCATAATTACTGGGAGATGCTACGGTTAACGAAACTGGACAAAGACATCCATGAAGGCAAGCTTTCTTCCGAGCTGCGCCTGCGTCAAGCCCCATCTTTCGAGCACTTCGTGGACACGTCCCATGAGGATGAATGGATTATTCAAATCCCTGTCAAAATCCTGTACACGCCGCAGGACGAGCCGGAAAATGCCTTTGAATCCAAAGGTTATCTAAATATGAGCATCCATAAAATACAGGTAGATTACGGCCATTACGGGCTGGGGATTGACCAGATGATTGTCTCGCCCCTCAAGCTCAAATGGACTCCGAAAGAATAAGGGAAATACCCTTCATATAAAACTCTATCCCCATTATCCACAGCCCCTTAAAAATCAAAAGACAAGTGCGGCACGTCTTGATATGGGTAGGACATGACTAGCGCCGCACAAAATCTACCTGCCCTAAGGGCCGTCTCCTCGACCGACATGATCCAGCCCCGGACCATGCCGCATAATCTGGAGGCTGAACAGGCCTTGCTCGGCTCCATCCTCGTCAACAACAATGTTTTTGAAAAAGTCGGCGAAATCTTGAACGCGGATCATTTCTACGATCCCGTCCACCAACGCATCTATGCGGCGATCAACACGCTGATCCAACGCGGACAAATCGCCGATCCTAAAACCTTGCGCGGCCTGTTCGAAAACGACCCGGCGCTCGAAAGTGTCGGCGGCGCGCAATATCTGGGCGATCTGGCTTCCAGCATCATTACCGTCATCAACGCGCAGGATTATGCGCAGCTCATCCACGATCTGCACCTACGTCGCCAGTTGATTATGCTCGGTGAAGACATTGTCAACGACGCGCATCAACAGGATCTTGAAAACCCAGCCTCTAAACAGATTGAACGCGCCGAGCATTCTCTGTTCGAGCTGGCGCAAACCGGGGAAGTCGATCGCGGCTTCGTCAAGCTGGACAAATCCTTGACCCAATCGCTACGCATGGCGGACGAAGCCTTTAAACGCGACAGCCACGTCACCGGCGTAACTACCGGCCTGCGCGATCTGGACCGTAAGCTTGGCGGGTTCCAACGGTCTGACCTGATTATTCTGGCTGGACGGCCTTCCATGGGGAAAACCGCGCTGGCCACCAATATCGCCATGAATGCCGCGCGAGCCTTTCACGATACCAGCGGCAAGGAAGGCTCTGGCGTTGCCTTTTTCTCTTTGGAAATGTCCAGCGAGCAGCTCTCCACCCGCTTGCTCGGCGACTATTCCAGCGTCCCGTCCGATAAAATCCGGCGCGGCGACATCAAACAGGACGATTTCAATAAATTCATCGAAGCGGCCAAATATCTGTCTCACGCACCGCTCTATATCGACGACACGCCGGGCCTTTCGGTGGCCGCCTTGCGCACGCGCTCACGCCGTCTGAAACGGCTGGTGCCGACGCTCGGCCTGATCGTCATCGACTATTTGCAGCTCTTGCACGGCTCGACCCGCAACAGCGACAACCGTGTGCAGGAAGTTTCAGAAATCACGCGCGGCCTGAAAGGTCTTGCCAAGGAACTGGACGTTCCTGTCGTCGCCCTGTCCCAGCTATCGCGCTCGGTCGAATCGAGGGAAGACAAACACCCGCAGCTATCCGACCTTCGGGAATCAGGCTCCATCGAACAAGACGCCGACGTGGTTATGTTTGTCTATCGTGAGGAATATTATCATGCGCGGTCCGAGCCGACCCGCCGAGCCGATGAAGGCGAAGACAAGTTTAACCAGCGCTATCAACGCTGGATGGAACGCGGCGAGGAAGTCCGCAACGTTGCCGAAGTCCTGATCGCCAAACAGCGTCATGGACCGATCGGCACGGTTCCCTTGCATTTCGATGGCCAATTTACGCGTTTCAGCAATCTGGAGCGACAATTCAACGCCATTGAAGCATAAAAACGTCTTTTTCGTGAGTCTGCCCCGGCGTGTCGAATCGAGTCGAAAACGACTCGAATCGCGAATCGATTCGCCTAGAGCCTTTTTTGAAAAGGTTGGCGTCCTTAGACGACGACCTAATCACGATCTGTTCTATTTGCGCTCGATCTGCATGACGCCTAAAAGAAAAGCCGAAAACCCAAGCTGCAACCCGCCGACACAACACGTCACCGCGACAATCAAAATACGCATGACCGCCTGATAATCGAGCGCGCCGAAATGCACGCTCGACCACCGATGCAAAGCAAAGCCGATCATCCCCAGCCCGAAAGCAAACAGCACGCCGCCGCCGCACAAAAGATGTTCCAATCTTAAATCCATCAAAATTTTATCGAACTTGGAGCAACGTGGGAGCATACCGTTGCGCTTGGCATAGCCTCGGGCAATCAGCCCGAAGGTAAGGCTTTGCATGCCGACAAGAATACTCATAGCCCCGATCAAAAGCGTATGAACGTCCAGCCCGAACCCTTCAAAAATCTGTAAAGGCCCCGGCAGAAGAAGCGCACAGATAAAAAGCCCGAAAAGGATCAGCGCCAAACCGGGATACAGGTAAAGCCATCGAGGGGAATAAAGCAGCAAAAAACGCAAATGCCGCCACCCGTCACGCCACGGGTTCAAATGAGGTTTACGCCCTCGCCCGTCCGGCGACAAGGTGACCGGAACCTCAGCCATCGTCAAACCGTTCAGGGAGGCAAGGACGATCATCTCGCTGGCGAACTCCATACCGAGCGTCTGCATATTAAGCTCAAGGATACGGTCCCGTTTGAACCCGCGTAACCCGCAATGAAAATCGTGTAACGGAATCGTAAAGAAAAGACGCCCGATAAAGCTGAGAACCGGATTGCCTAAATAGCGATTTAAAAACGGCATACCCCCCTTTTTAATCCCGCCCTCAAAACGATTACCGACGACCAAATCCACGCCTTCGCGTAGTTTCTGCAAAATGGGCCAGCTATCGCCGAAATCATAGCTGTCATCCGCATCGCCCATAATCACAAAACGCCCGCGCGCGACCTGAATCCCCGCGCTCAGGGCCGCGCCATAGCCACGTTGAGCGACATCGACAACGACAGCTCCGTTACGACGCGCGATATCCTGTGATCCATCGTCACTGCCGTTATCGGCGATGACGATCTCTCCCGACACTCTATATTTATCCAAAAAAGCTTTGGCCTTCGCGATGCAAGACGCCAAGGTCCGCGCTTCATTCAAGCACGGCATCACAATCGAAAGTTCGGGCGAAAGTTCGGGGGTCGAATCATCCATACGGATAATCTTAACGGAAACGCAGCCGTTTCGCGAGGCTCTACAAAGGCCTACACCTCTTCATCGGGAAGACCGACATGGATATGATTCATGCGATCTAAAAGGGTCAAGGTCCACTCTTCGTCATAAAGCTGGACCGTCTGTTTTTGCTCGGCAGACATTTGCATAAGCCGAGCCTGATCGTAATATTCACGATAGGCCTGTAGCCCCTCAAGCCCGCAGCAAAACGAACTCGGCCAGCCGCCTTCGACTTTTACGGCATCAATCACCTCTGAAAGGTCCGGCCTGTCCAATGACATCAGATGATCGTACACAAGTTCATAGGCTGGACTGGCATCACCGGAAGCAAAAGATTTTGAATAGGGTTTTGAGCCCATGGGTTCCCCCTCTCTTAGCCTGAAAAGAGCCGCCAAGCGCTCTTTGACAACCTATTGATATGAAATAAAAATTAACAATGTGTTCACTTGCCTTTACTTTGTTGCGCCGGGTCATTACATTCTGCGCGCAACCTAAAAGAATAGGACACTAAAGAATGAAGGTATTATTGGCTCAGCCGCGTGGCATCTGCGCTGGCGTTGAACGCGCTATTGAAATCGTAGAAATGGCTCTGGATAAATTCGGGCCGCCTATTTATGTCCGTCACGAAATTGTGCATAACCGTCATGTCGTCAGCCGTCTTGCGGCTAAGGGCGTTGTGTTTGTTGAAGAAACAGATGACGTACCGGACGGTTCGGTCATCATTTTCAGCGCCCATGGTGTATCCGAAGCCGTTGAAAAACATGCTAAAGACCGGGGGCTGACCGTTATCGACGCCACCTGCCCGCTTGTTTCCAAAGTCCATACCGAAGGCCAGCGTTACGCACGCACCGGTTATGAAATCATCATGGTCGGCCATGAAGGCCACCCTGAAATCGAAGGCACCTTGGGCCGCATCCCGGCCAAAGTACATCTGATTTCCGAAGCCGAAGACGTCGGCAAACTGGAGGTCAAAAACCCGGATAAATTGGCCTATATCACGCAAACGACTCTAAGCGTCGATGACACCAAGGCTGTTATTGACGCTTTGAAGGCCCGCTTTCCCAACATTGTCGGCCCGACAATCCGCGATATTTGCTATGCCACACAGAATCGCCAAGGCGCTGTACGCGAGCTTGCCAAGCATGTCGATGTGGTTCTGGTTATCGGGGCCCGCAACAGCTCAAACTCGTCACGCCTGCGCGAACGGGCTGAAGAAGTCGGCATTCCAGCTTATCTCATTGAAGATGCGAGCAAACTCGATCCGGAATGGATCAAAGGCAAAAATACGGTCGGCATCACGGCAGGCGCTTCCGCCCCTGAGGACTTGATCGAAGGCCTGATTGAGCGCATTAAAGAGATCACCCCGGTCGAAGAAGTTGCCGTTCATCCGGGCGTTGAAGAAAATGTTCATTTCCGTCTGC
>JBFWLD010000108.1:0-6991 GCA_050252315.1 Bdellovibrionales bacterium | reverse complement strand
ATATCGACGTCATCCAAGAGATCTGCGCCATCATGGACGAGCTTCTCCCCGACTCGCTTTATAAGCCGCATAAAAAGCTGATCTCCTTCGTGGAAGACAGGCCTGCCCACGACGCACGTTATGCTCTAGACACAAGCAAAATTACCCAAGAACTCGGTTGGCGACCACAAACGTCCTTTTCAGACGGCCTTTACGAAACGGTTCGCTGGTACATCAACAACCAAATCTGGTGCAATGCCATTCGTGCGCGTAAGTACGGCGGACAACGGCTGGGCCTAATCCCCAAGGAATGAAAAAGGAGAACGTCACATGACACAGCAACGCGTTTTGTTATTAGGGTCCTCCGGCCAAATGGGGCAGACCCTCCAGCATTTGATGGCGCACAAGGAAATCCCTGCGACATGGGACCTAACGTGTATTTCGCGCGCTGAATGCGATGTCACCAATCCCTCTCAGCTCCGCGACGTGATGCAAAAAGCCAAACCGGAACTGGTCATCAATGCCGCCGCCCTAACCAATGTCGAACAAGCAGAAAAAGATGAAAACGCCGCCATGGCCGTCAATTTCCACGCCGTTGCCCAAATGGCCGGGCAATGCGTCGCGCTTGACGCACCGATCATTCACCTTTCCACCGATTATGTTTTCGACGGCAGCGAACACGCACCTTACACGCCTGACGACAAAATGAATCCGCTCAACACCTTTGGGGCCAGCAAAATGATGGGCGAAGAAGCCTTACGCCATCAGCACCCATGGCACGTTATTTTACGCGTATCCTCTGTTTTCAGCCCCTTTCGCAGAAATTTACTGACGGCGGGGCTCAAAATGATCGAAGAGCGCGACGAACTGCGCATCGCCACCGATTTGGTCACCACCCCGACCTATGCTCTGGATGTAGGCCGAGCCATCATAAGTATCGGCAACGAACTGCTCTTAGGCAAAGCGGACGGGTACGGCACCTTCCACCTGAGCGGCACGCCGCAAGCCTCCCGCTATGACTTCTTTGAAGAGCTTCTCAAAGCCTACGAGCCCTATACCACCCGCCGCCCCAAACTGACAGCCACCGTGTGTGCCGAGTTCCCCGACAGCGTCCGCCGTCCTCCCTATTCTCTTTTGGATTGCGAAAAAATCACGCGAATCTACGGGATCGAACCGCGTTCGTGGAAAGAAGGCCTTGCGGAATCTTTAACCCTGCTCCAACATGCAGGACGAACACCGCGTCTGCCAACCAAATAAAAGTCATGATCCAACGACCGCCTGAAACCTTTTCCGAAGAACCTTTTGCCATCCCCACGCCCGATGGCAAAAAAATTTACGGCACCTTATACCGAAGCAAAACGCCGAACGGCTCCGTTGTTATTTTGTCGCATGGCATCATGGGAAGTGCCCATGAATATATTCATATGATGGCGCGCAATGCGATGACGCAAAACGGATATGACGTTGTCTGTTTCTATTATTACGTTTATGGAGAAGCCGCGCGGTCCTTACGCGAGTGTACGGTCGAAACCCATCAGCAGGATTTACGGCAGATATGCGATCACTTCCGTTCTTCTCACCAAAAACTTTATGTCGCTGGACATTCCTATGGCGGACGCACGCTTATGCTGGCCAATCCTGAGGCCCATGCTTTTGCCTTTTGGGATTCCTCTTTCGCTATATCAAAAGATTTTTGGCCTGATCGAGCAGGCGACTTGCCGGGAACGCCCTATGCTACGCTGCATGGATCGAGCTATCATCTGATCGACCCTCAAATGATTGAGTTGGATCGCAAGATAGACGATTCCGATTTAAGCGATCGAATCCGTCAAATAAAAGCCCCCTCTCTGGTCGCCATCGCCGAAGAATCCGTCAATTCAACGACGCGAAGCGAGCTGTTTCACACGCTGAGCTGTGAAAAGAAATATGTTGAAATCGCCGGGGCCAACCATCTTTTCTCAAAAGGGAACAGCGTATTCGATCTTTTAGAAACAACCCTCGACTGGTTCAACCTACACTGAGTCTTTACTTATGATCCAACGCCCGCCCGAAACCTTTTCCGAAGAACCTTTTGCCATCCCCACGCCCGACGGCAAGAAAATTTACGGAATCTTGAACAAAAGCAAATCTCCGAATGGCAAGACCATCCTTATTTCGCACGGACTCACGGGGCATTCTGGCGAATATCTGCACGTCACCGCACGTAATTTATTTACACAATGCGGGTATGACGTCGTTCGTTTCAATTATTATGATGCCCCGCCCGACGCCCGCAAATTGGAAGAATGCACCATCCAAACCCACGCGGATGATCTGAACCTCGTAGGTGCGCACGTTCGAAAAACTTCAACCAACCTTTACGTTGTGGGACATTCTTATGGAGGCCTTACCCTCATTCATGCCAATCCTGAGGTCAAGGCCTTGGCTTTCTGGGATTCGTCCTTCTTTCCCTACAAAGTCTTTTGGAAAGATGAAGCCCCCCAACTTGGGGGCACAACCTTCTACCACATTTGCGGCTGGGGCTGTCACAACCTTATCAATCCGGCCATGATTGATTTCGACAGAAACATGGAAGAAAGCGGTATTATTGCGCTGGCGAAGAAGATCCAAACGCCGTCGCTTGTCGCTCTTGCCGAGAAATCACAGGAAAATCCAGTCCGCACCATTATCTATGACACGTTAACATGCCCCAAGAAACTGGTTGATATTGCCGGAGCCAACCATATTTTTTCGAACGGCCACACGGCCTATGATCTTTTGCAAGAAACCATCGACTGGTTCGACGCGCACTGAGCTTTCCCCATGACCTTTTTACTCCCGCTCCTTCTCTCTTTTGCCATTGCGTGGCCGTTAACAGCCCTTATACGCCGCCGTCTTCTGGCCAAAGCCGTCATGGATGTCCCCAACGAACGCAGCATGCACAAAATCCCGGTTCCGCGCGGCGGCGGGCTTGCGGTTATGCTGGTCGTTCTTGGCGGCCTGCTTCTTTTAGAAATCCGGTTTCAAACGCCTTCCCTGTTGCTTTTGTCCTTCGCCATCCTTTTGCTGATGGCTGTTTCCTGGATCGACGATAAAAAACAGGTCAGCCCCGCGGTTCGCCTTCCCTGTCATCTCCTTGCCGCCGGAATCGGAAGCCTCGCGCTGGGGGATCACGCAATGCTTTTCGCCGGTTTCCTGCCTTTCTGGCTGGATCGCGCTTTGATGATCCTCGGCTGGGGCTGGTTTATGAATTTGTACAATTTTATGGATGGAATCGACGGCCTTACCGGTGTTCAAACCGTATGCTGCGCATTCGGCGCAGGCCTTCTTTTGGTTTTATCCGGAAATCCAGAGACCCCGGCCCTGCTGCCGCTTTGCGCTCTTATCATCGGCGCATGCTGGGGGTTTTTAATGCTCAATTGGCACCCGGCGCGACTCTTTTTAGGCGATGTAGGCAGCGTGCCTTTGGGCTTTCTGATCGGCTTTTTGCTGTTGAAACTCGCGACAACAGGCCCAGCATTTCTTCTTCCGGCCCTTCTTCTGCCGCTCTATTATTTAGCCGACAGCGGCATCACGATCACGCGCCGAGCCTTAAAAGGCGAAAAAATCTGGCAGGCGCATCGCCAGCACTTCTACCAACGCGCGACGGCAGGCGAAGGCTCGCCCGTTCCCGTCCTTTTGTGGATCGCTACGGGAAATATGGGCCTTCTCGCTTGCGCCGTCATGGCGCTTAACGCCCCTTGGCTTGGCGGCTTGCTTGGTGTAGGTATTCTACTCCTTCTCCTTATAAAACTTACCCATAGCGCCATGAAAGAGCCTCGCGCATGACTTTCTCTCTCCCCTCCACCGGTCGTCGCGGCCTCGCTTTTGGCAACGACGTTCTTATGGCGGCTTTAGCCTATCTTCTCGCGATCTATCTACGCGTCGGCGACGATATTGTCTCCATGGATGCCCTGCAAGTCGCCATGGGAACAGGGCTCTTTACCCTGACCTGCGCCATCGTCTTCTTTTTCAGCGGCCTTTATAAAAGCATCTGGGCGTTTGCGTCCCTGCCGGACCTCAAACAAATCTTCCGCGCCGTCAGCCTCGCCGTCATCGCCTTTACTATGGTGTCCTTTTTCGTCATGCGTCTGGATGGCGTGCCCCGGACCGTGCCGGTCATCGTTTGGTTTATCCTGCTTTTTGCCCTGTGCGCCGCACGCATTCTGTTCCGCCTTTTACGAGAACGCCGTCTAAGCGTTCTGTGGGAACGCTCCGGCGGCGGGCGCATGAACGTGCTGCTCGTCGGCGCAGGGGATGAAGCCGATCTCTTCATCCGTGCCGTAGCCAGCAACCCGCAGGCCCCGTTCCGCATCGTCGGCATCGTCGGCGAAAACAGCAAACGCGTAGGCCGCCGCTTTCACAGCGTCAGCGTACTTGGCACCGTCGATGAAATTCCGCGCCTTGTCGAAGAACTCAAAGAACGCGACCTTGCCCCCAGCCGCTTGGTCATCACCCGAGCCCTGTCGCGTATGAACGCCACCCTGACTGCGGCCTTACTGGACCAATGCACGGCGCTTGGCCTCAAACTCTCGCGACTTCCAGCCTTGACCGAACTCACGAATGAAATCGGCGCAGGCCAAACCCTGCACGACCAGCCCATCGCCTTGGAGGATTTGCTGGGCCGCCCGGAAACCGTCTTAAACCGCGACGCGATTAACGAGCTGATTACAGGAAGGCGCGTACTGGTCACCGGCGCAGGCGGCTCCATCGGTTCGGAACTGGTCCGACAAATCGCGGCGCTTGAGCCCGAACTTCTGATCGTCCTCGATTCCTGCGAGTTCAACCTCTATAAAATCGAGATGGAGCTGACCGAGCGCTTCCCGCTCGTCCCCAAACGCGCCTACCTTGCCGATGTGCGCGACATGGCCCGTCTAACGCAAATCTTCAACGACGAGAAACCCGAACTGGTTTTCCACGCCGCCGCGATCAAACACGTCCCCTTGGCTGAATTCAACGCCCGCGAAGCCCTTTTGACCAATGTGATCGGCACGCGTCTTGTAGCGGATTGCGCCGCCAAAGCCGGAGTCATCGCCATGGTCATGATCTCCACCGACAAGGCGGTCTATCCCGCCAATGTCATGGGCGCGACAAAACGGCTGGCGGAAATGTACGTTCAGGCCTTGGACTTAAACTCGCCGAACTCGCGCTTCCTGACCGTACGGTTCGGCAATGTGCTGGGCTCGACCGGTTCCGTAATCCCGCGCTTTCAAGAACAACTGTCCAAAGGCGGCCCCATCACCGTCACCCATCCCGACATTACGCGTTACTTCATGACGATCCGCGAGGCGGTCGAGCTTGTGTTGCAGGCCTCCGCCCTAGGCGCACAGCCCAGCGAACAACGCGGCAAGGTCATGGTGCTGGATATGGGCCATCCCGTCAAAATCGTGGATCTGGCGCGGCAGATGATCCGGCTTGCGGGCCTGCGCCCCGACGAAGACGTCAAAATCACCTTTACAGGCCTGCGCCCCGGCGAAAAACTCTATGAAGAATTGTTCTCGCCATCCGAAGAGCTGATCCCCTCCGGCGCAGACGGCGTGCGTTTAGCCAAATCCCCAACCGTGGAGCTGGCCCAACTGCAACAAACCCTAGCGACCTTCGCCACCCTGCTCCAGGCCGGGATGACCGAAACCGCCGCTATCGCCCGCCTTGAAGAGCTGGTCCCAGAATTTAAACGGAAATAATCTGCTGTGCGGCGTGGACAGGCCTATAAATCCGCCCGGATTTTGTCGGTTGAATAGCCAGTCGAGCGGAAAGAGCCTCAAACCAGGGGCCGCTCGATTTTCTATTCGGAAAAGGCCGCGAGATTGTGTTCCCCTCATTAAGCGGCTGCGTATAAACCGTCAGCACCTCTTGGGACAAGGGGGCTAATCCCTTTTGTAAGGTGGAATTGGCTTCTAAATCGCGAATCGTCAAAATCAAGGACAAAACGTCCTCTGTCATTTCCTCGACCGTCGCGCCTTTGCGCGGATTATAGAGGACGAGCTGATTATTCAGATTCTCGATTGCCGCGTTGCTAATTTCGCCGTAACGATTGTCGCTGGCGCAACTTCTTAAAAACAAATTAAAATACCGACTGTCTTTTCCAGTAACATCATCACGAATGACAGGATTGACGACAAGCACCGGTTTTCCATTCGGCTTACCGGCAACAGACGTCCCCGTCATCCGCTGAATAAACTCCGACTTTGTCCCTAATCCGCCGGGAAAAATAATAAAACCGTCGGCAAGGAGGATCAGGCCATCCGTACGTTGGCCCAGCCGATTGTTCGCCGCATTGGTAAGAAGGCAAAACACAATTCCCGGCGCAGGCGGAAGCCCTTCCTTTAAAATCAGCTTGTCCGTAATGACGCCGTAAACGGGAAATCCCGCTTGTACAAGACCGCCGGTCCACTGTCCCATCATGCCCGTCACCAACGGCGGCATCCATGTGTTGCCGCCACCATTAATCAACGGCATACGCAAGGACGGGCGAGCGACATTCAAACTGGCCAATTTATTGGAAACGGAAAAAACTAACTCATTGATTCCCGGCAGGTCACGCGGAGGACTGCCCCCCGAAAAGGAACATAAAGACCAATGTTCAGGACTAAACCCTAAATAATCCCGCATCTGGATTGACGTTCCCAAATTATCAATCAGACAAACTTCAAGGCCATGCCCCGCAAGCTCGCGAATGGTCCTTTTTATCTCGGTGGAAATGGTCGGTTTGCCAAAACTGTGCAAGGCAATTGGACAATCGGCAGGTACCGGAGCCGGAGATCGCAAATAAACATGCCTACCCATAGATAATAATCCCAAAAAAAAGCTGTGACTTACTTTACCTTCTGCGTTGTTTCACCTCCGAGACGAAGCTTCAACCCTTTTTCGTGTATTCTTACCACTGCCCTTCCCCAAAAGCCTTATTAACGAAAAAGCCACATCTTGCTTTACAAATCCCCCATACCCATATAAAACCATGTCTGTCGGGCGCCCAAAGGCGCCCCGTTCGTAA
>JBFWLD010000107.1:0-7008 GCA_050252315.1 Bdellovibrionales bacterium | reverse complement strand
TCAGGCGCTTAATTGCTTTCATAAGGGGAAATCGGGTACATAGAATAAAGACATTATTTTTAGGCTATTTTACTGATGTACATTTTTAGTTCCAGGGACATGATGTTCTTATCGACGACGCCCTTGGAAGAGGCGGAAACGATCCTCAGAATGCAGGCGGAAGCGAACCTTATCACACGTCAGCCTCTCCTTACGGGCAAAAAATATGTCGCTTCTTCACACAACGACCATTGGCGGCACACGGATCAATACGGATTGGACAACGAAATCGTTAATCATATTGATGTATATTGTGCAGCCCCTCTTTATTTCGGATATTTAAGTCGCGCCTTTACACGTTACGACGACAAAGGAAAAATCATATCCCATCTTCGTCGTTTGGAACTGCAACAAGACGACGTATTTTCCTCCCTCGTTCGCGTTTCCTTTCCCAATCCACGGTATAACGAAATCAAAATAGAATTTCCCGCGCCTGTCTGCTGTGCGCCTATCCCGCCGGACTTACGAAAAAGACCGCCCTATCTATCCACAGGAAAGGACCTTTTCGTCGCTTACGCGTGTGATTCGATGACCGCCCGAACCAACGGGGCACAGGGGACGGCTCACCTTTTGTTCGCTACAAAATTTATTTATTGGCAAAATACCGTCAAGCCGTCGCGCGAACTTCAAGAACTTTCAGCGGCAGTTAATTCGACAAACTCTATTTCCGTCTTTATCCCTTAACTCACGACGACCTTCCCTGAAAAAGGAAAAACTAGAGCCTTTTCCGAAAAGGTTGACGCCCTTTCTATTGCCGGAAAAGGCTCTAACTCATTGCTGCCGAGCAGATTCACGCGTTTAGTTTGGCGTCTAAGGACGCCAACCTAATCACGATCTGCTCTAGGGACAGAACGCCTCTTACCATTGATGCCTGAACCAGGTGACTTGGCGTTTGGCATAGTTGCGCGTGGATTGCTGGGCGCGGGCGACGGCTTCGTCCAAGGACAGATCGCCGCGCAGATGCGCCGCAAGTTCCGGCACGCCAAGGATTTTAAGGGCAGGTAAGGAATCTTGAGGGAGTGGAAAGGAGGAAAGGCCCTCTTCGCCCCCCTCCCTAACCCTCCCCGCAAGGGGGCGGGAACGGGCCGGTTCTTGCAATTCAAATCGGGAATCAAAAAGGGGCAAAAGGGCTTTCACCTCTTCCAGCGCTCCGGCCTCCATCATCTTGAGGAACCGCGCGTCGCAGGCGGCGTAGAGGGCTTCGCGCTCCGGCATCAACAAACGACGATGGACGGTGAAGCTATTTTCAACGGAAGCGGCTCGGCCTTGCGCCTGCCAATAGGTGATCGGCTTGCCGGTGTGCTGTACGACTTCATAGGAGCGGATAAGGCGCTGGCGGTCATTCCGTTTGATACGCGCCGCGCTGTCGGGGTCGCTTTTAGCAAGCTCGGCGCGAAACGCGTCATGGCCGACTTTGTTATAAAAAGAAAGCGCTGCGGCCCGGACTTCATCCGGAATGGAAGGTATGTCCGCAAGCTCGCCCAGCAAGGACGCAAAATAAAGGCCTGTGCCGCCCACAAGGATCGGGGTGTGGTCTTGCGCCCTCGCCTGCGCGATCGCGTCGCGGGCCAAGGCCAGCCAACGCCCGGCGGAGGATCTTTCTTCCGGGCCAAAAATCTCGAAAAGAAAATGAGGGCACGCGGCTTTTTGAGCTGCGCTCGGCTGGGCCGTCAGCAACGGCAGGCCGCGATAGACCTGCATCGCGTCGGTATTGATGATCGCGCCGCCCTCCTTGGCCGCCAATTCCAGCGCTGCTGCGGTTTTGCCCGAAGCCGTCGGGCCGCCGATTAAATAGAGGGGTGGGTTGCTCATCGTACACATTTTATTTTGACCGGAGCCTTCACTTTCGCCCAGACCTTATCCGCCGTTAGAACCTCAAGCTCGTGGACTTCCGCCGTGGCAAGACACGCGCGATCCCCCAAGGAAAGACCCAAACTTTTTGTATGCGACCGCAGCCGCCCGCTCACAGCGGCGCTCTGTTCGTCAAAGGGGATGACCTCTTGCAACAAATCCCGGACTATCGTTATCGCCTCTTTGTCGGGTACGCCTTTTTCCATCAATTTGGAAAGCACTTCCGCGTAATTCACGGCGGACATAACGGCGCAACCTAAAAAAGGTTCGACAAGCTCCGCCCCCTTTTCCCGATGGATCAGGGCCAGCAACGCCGAACTGTCCAGCAGCACCTTATTCATCGGCGGCTTCTTTTCTTCGATCGGCGATCAATTCGTCCACAAGGCTTTCCTCTTGGCCGACATACTGATCGACCATTGACCGCGCCTTTTCCAAGGCTTGACGCGCGGAATAGACATGAAGGCCGCTTTCATCCAGCCGCAGCACCAGTTCGTCCCCTTCCGTTACCTTCATGGCCTGACGAAAGGCGACCGGAACAACGATCCGTCCGCCGTTTTGAAGTCGTGTGTGATGTTGCTGCTGCATATCGAGCCCTCTATAACAATGCCATTTTCTTAAATTATGCCATAATGAGGTTAAAATGGCAATAAACCGTATAAATGGCTGTTTATCCAAGGACTTCGCTTTGGTAGGATAGCGCCAACCGTTTCAAAGGAGAAACCGTCATGAGTCTAGGTTTTTGGCAAATTCTGGTCATTTTACTGGTCGTTTTGATCGTTTTCGGCGCAGGCAAGCTGCCCGGCGTGATGGGTGATCTGGGCAAAGGCATTCGCAACTTCAAGGCCGGGATGAGCGGCGAAGCGGAAGATAAATCCGATAAGAAAGACGACAAGCCTCGCCTGCCCCCCAACGATCCGGACGTTTTGTAAGCCATGTTCGATATTGGCTGGCCGGAGCTTTTAGTTGTTGGTGTCGTTGCGCTGGTCGCCATCGGTCCCAAAGACTTGCCCAAAGTCATGCACACGATGGGTCGGTGGACGGGCAAGGCTCGGCGCGCGGTTTTGGCGATCCAGCATGATTTCGAGCGCCTTGCCTATGAAGCCGAACAGGAGGAACAACGCGAGAAGATAGAAAAAAAACAGGAATCTCCCCCGTCAACGAGGCCCAAATCATGATCGGGAGAAAGAAAATTATAAAAAATCTGGATACCGGCTTGCGCCAGTATGACGGGAACTACCTATGAAGGAGCAACAAAAACCACAGGACGACGATTTTACACCCGAGCTTTCGCCCCTTTTAGCGCATGCCATCGAATTTCGTAGGCGCTTAATGGTTTCGCTGATTGCTGTCTTCGTCGGATTTGTGATTAGCTATCTTTTTGCGCAAGAAATTTACGGCTTTTTGGTCCGGCCTTTGGCGCTGGCCGACAGCACGGGCCAGCACCGGATGATCTATACCGGCCTTGCCGAAGCGTTTGTTACTTATGTCAAGTTATCGCTTTGGGGCGGGCTTATGCTCGCTTTCCCTGTGATCGCGTGGCAGATTTGGGCTTTTGTTGCACCGGGCCTTTATAAAGAGGAAAAAAACGCTCTTTTGCCCTTTTTGATCGCGACGCCTGTGTTGTTCGTGCTGGGGGCTGCGCTGGCCTATTTCTTCGTTTTTCCCATGGCTTGGAAATTTTTCTTAAGCTTTGAGGTCAGCGGCGGCGCAGGCATGCTGCCCATTCAGATGGAGGCACGGGTCAGCGAATATCTTTCGCTTTGCATGACCTTGCTCTTCGCCTTTGGGCTGGCTTTTGAAATGCCCGTTTTCCTTGTTTTACTGGCGCGGGTTGGCCTTGTTACCTCCCAAAAACTGTCGCAATTTCGCCGCTATGCCATCGTACTGATTTTCACGATGGCGGCTATTCTTACCCCGCCGGACCTTTTTTCTCAGATCGCTTTGGCTCTGCCCATGATGCTCCTTTACGAAATTTCCGTTTTTGGCGCGCGATGGGTTGAAAAAAAGCGGGAACACGGCAATAAATAGGATCAGGTCTTTTGTTGAACTCCAAATCAGGTCTTTTCGCCCATGTTTCTTTTAAGCCCCGCCTTTGCTCACCGCACTCGATCCCAATAGCAGAGTCTTTTTACGCACTTTCCTTTTTTGAAAACCTGACATGAACAGATTGGATACGCTATGCATGACATTAAATTAATCCGTGAAGAACCAGAAAGCTTGGACAAGGCGATGGCTCGCCGGGGGATCGCCCCTGTTTCGGCTCAAATTCTCAAAATTGATGGCGAACGCCGCGCGACACAAACCGCGATGCAGGAAGCGCAGGCTCGCCGTAACGATCTTTCGCGCCAAGTTGGCGAAATCAAACGTCAGGGTGGCAATGCCGACGAACTGATGCAGGAAGTTGCCAACCTCAAGGACCGAATGGCCGAGATGGAAACCAAGGAAAAAGAACTTGGAATCCAGCTTGATTCGTACCTGTCGGGACTGCCCAACCGTCCGGCAGATGAGGTTCCAGACGGCAAGGACGAAAACGACAACAAGGAAGTCCGCCGTTTTGGCACGCCACCAGGGCTGAACGCGCCGCGCCAACACTTCGAGCTGGGCGAGGATTTGGGCCAGATGGACTTTACCAATGCCGCCAAATTGTCGGGCGCGCGCTTTACCATGCTGACCGGGCAACTGGCTCGGCTGGAACGCGCCATCGGCAACTTTATGCTGGATTTGCACACAAGCGAGTTTGGCTATACCGAAGTGTCGCCCCCTTTGATGGTGCGTGACGAGATTGCTTACGGCACCGGTAACCTGCCTAAGTTCGCCGAAGATTTGTTCCGCACCACCACGGGATTGTGGCTGATCCCGACAGCCGAGGTGCCGCTGACCAACATCGTCAATGGCGATATTTTGGAGGCCGAGGCTTTGCCGCTGCGCATGACCGCGCGGACCCCCTGCTTCCGTTCGGAGGCAGGGTCGGCTGGCCGCGACACACGCGGCATGCTGCGTCAGCACCAGTTTTATAAAGTGGAACTGGTCAGCATCACCGCGCCCGACCAATCCAAAGCCGAGCATGAACGCATGACCAACTGTGCCGAAACCGTGCTGAAACGGCTGGAAATCCCGTTCCGCACCATAACGCTTTGCACAGGCGATATGGGTTTTGCCTCGCAAAAAACCTATGACATCGAAGCGTGGCTACCGGGGCAGAATACCTATCGCGAAATTTCGAGCTGTTCGAACTGCGGCGATTTTCAGGCCCGCCGCATGAATGCTCGATGCCGCGCCGCCGGGGAGAAGAACACGACCTTTGTGCATACGCTCAACGGGTCGGGCCTTGCGATCGGTCGTTGCCTTATTGCCGTCATGGAAAATTTCCAGAATCCCGACGGTTCCATCACTATCCCCGCCGCCTTGCGTCCCTATATGGGCGGGCTTGAAAAAATCGAGAAAGCCGGATGAGTTTGACCAAGACGAAAACGTTATGGGCTCTTGTATTGTTGGCGGGATGCACTGCCGTGCATCCCCCTTCCTATAATCTGCCATCCGCGAGGTCCATCGTGGCGGGGGGGAACTATACCGTTAAGCGCAACGAAAACGTTTACGCCATCGCTCAGAAAAACAAAGTCAATATGCGCGAAATTATTGTGCTCAATAAATTGCAGCCTCCCTTTGCTTTGCGTCCGGGGCAAGTGCTGATCCTGCCTGCCAAGGATGGCGCAGCGCCGACGCCTCAGGCCGCTCCCTTGGCGCATATCGACAAGGGCTATATGGCACCGCCGTCCAACGGACATGGCGGGTCTGCCGGACTTGGAGCCGTGCAACAGGAATCTTTACCGCCTTTATCCGCGGCCACTCCTTCTGCACCTTCGACAGCGACGACTCGATGGATTAAAACACCGGAGGCTACGGTTAAGTCGGAGGCTCAGTCCGCTGTAAGCGAGCCACTTCCTATCGTCGCGAAACCCGTCCAAGAGGCGGTGAAAACAACGCCCGTAGCGGCTGCCGAGGCTGTTCAGGAAAAAGCCGAAGCCGTAGCCAAAGTCGATCCGAATGCAACGCCTGTTTTCGGATGGCCCGTACGTGGGACGATTATCTCGGCCTTCGGGCCCAAAGGCCGAGGGCTCGACAATGACGGGATCAATATCTCCGCGCCCAAAGGCACGCCGGTCAAAGCGGCGGAAGGCGGTATGGTCGCCTATGCCGGAAGCGAGATGAAAGGTTTTGGCAATCTTGTTTTAATTAAACACCCCAAGGGATGGGTGACGGCTTATGCCCATCTGGACCGTCTGGTCGTGGCCAAGGATTCCATCGTGGCCAAGGGCGACATGATTGGCACTGTCGGTACATCCGGCGGCGTTTCCTCGCCCCAGCTTCATTTCGAAACGCGCCTTGAGGGTAAGCCTGTCGATCCCGAGCTTATGATTAAGTAGAGCTTTTTTTCGTCTTTTTGGTGCTTTTCTTTTTTGACGTCACCTTGCGCGTCTTGCTCTTTTTTGACGATTTCAAATTCGCACGGCTTTTCTTCACCGTAGCGGCACGGGCGGCGATGGAGCGGGCACTGTTGACATCCGTTGCAGGCGGAATCGGACGGTCCGTAATCGGAATGGCATTCGAGGCCGAAGAGGCCCACGACGGCAGGCTTAGGGTTACGCCAAGCAACAAACAGGCAAGGAAAAGGCGATGTTTGGTCATGAAAGGCCCCTTCAAATTACGGCAAAAATAGGCAGACGTTTCTTTGGAATCCGCAAAAACGACAAGGAAAATAACGATCGAGTCGTTGAAACGAATTTCGCTTTTGATTCATGATAAAGGCAACTATATACTAAGGATCGATTCATGACCACACCCACAGCAAAATTTTCTTGGAGCCTCCCCATGTTGATAAAATCGTTTCGGTTGCTGGCGCTTGGCGCTTTATTGGTCGCTTCCGTTCTGTCGGTTCTTGCCTTCGGCACACAAGCTTATGCCCAAACGCCTGCAGCAGCGGAAACGACAGCAGCTCAACTGACGCCACAGGAAGATTTTATCCAAAAGCTTGGCACCAACGCCGTCTCCATCCTGTCGGACAAAACGCTTTCCCCGGAACAGCAGAATGAAAAATTTTTGGAATTGCTCCGCGGGGGT
>JBFWLD010000106.1:0-7016 GCA_050252315.1 Bdellovibrionales bacterium | reverse complement strand
CGATTGCCCGTCTGCGCGCAGACGGGCAATCGTGCACCTGTCTTCCAAGGTGAGATGGTTATATCTTTTTCCCATAGCGCCAACACCTTACCATAGTGTTGCACTTCGTTTGTGAGTTTAAGGGATCTACCGTGTTTGAAGTCAACCATAATTTTTATGAGTTGGCAAAAAATCTGGTACCCACGAGGTATCGGTCTTAAGCATGGCGTTGAGGGGGATAAGCAACTTGCGCATAACGGCGGTAAGAGCGAGCTTGGCAGGTTTGCCGTTCATGATAAGGCGTTTGTATCCAGCATGCAGGGCAGGATTGTACCGCGACGCAGACAGGCTTGCCATGTAAAGCACATCACGTAGGGGCTTGCGTCCGCCATAAATATGGGCGACGTTTAAGCAAGAACCGCTGGATTTTGTGATGGGGGCGACACCAACAAGCGCTGCAATTTTGCGTCTGTTGAGTTCGCCCAATTCCGGCAGAAAGGCCAACAAATTTTGCGCCAACTGAGGGCCAACGCCTTTGCACGAGCGCAACAGAATGTAGCGATGAAGCAGGACAGGGTCTGCCGCAATTGTTTCATCAATGACCGTTTGGACGGCGTGTTTCTGTTCTCCAAGTAAATGTAAGACAGCTTCGATTGACCCGCGCACGGTTTTGCCTTCGGTTTGCGCAAGACGGCAGATTTCTTCCTGATAAAGAGATTTGAGCTGCTGGAGCCGCGACATCAAATCCTTCAGTTTCTGTTGAGTTTCGCTCGGGAAAAGCGACAACTCTTCGTGCTGCGTCGCGTGAGCATAAGCGGCTAACATTCGTGCGTCGATTTTGTCTGTTTTTGCCGCCTTGCCGAACGCTTTGCTAAAAGCGTGTGTCCTGTTCGGGTGCACACGACATAATGGCAACGACAGCCGTTGTGCAACGCGTATCAAAGGTCGTTCATATCCGCCCGTCGCTTCACAAACGACACGCCCGCACTGTTCAGCGGCCCATGGGCCGCTGAACAGTGCGGCTATGGTGGTTTCATCATTGCCTACTCGCTTGTGACGACCTTGTGTGTCTGTAATGTCGACCCACTTCTTCGAAACATCAACGCCAAGGAAACATTTGTCTTGAGAAACGACAGACTGTATCATGAACTGATCCTTCCGTAAGGAGGTGTTGGTCCTCTGGCACAGGATTGTATGGCCCGGGCTTTTGCCCTTCCTACCGTTCGTGCTCAAGACCGTAGAGATAGAGAGACGGACCAAGATCCCGCACGAACTTGTTCGTTCGATCCAGTCACGGCCTCGCCTCTCTATTTCCCTTTTCCTTCTTTTGCTCTTTCACGAAAAGGTTAATTCGTAATATACAATCCAGTCCGTTCTCTTCCCTTAAAGAACCAATCCCCCACCATTGGCATCAACTTTGTTTAAAAAGGCTCGAACCATCCATCTTTAAGACCATCCCTCAACGTCTTCCCGCAAAACGTTTCCTCTCAGAAAAGTTTAGGCGACCATTACCCCAATCTGCGAGCAAGCTCCTGCAATTGCGCAGCCAAAGCCTTTGGTAAGCGTTCGCCGAACCGGTCGAAATGCTTTTGAATGTTGGCAAGTTCCGCCTTCCATTCCTCGACCTTGACGCTCATCAGTTCCGAAAGATTTTCAGCAGAAAGCGCCAGCCCTGCAAGGTCAAGCTCGCCGTCCTTTGGCATCAGTCCGACCGGCGTTTCTTGTGCGCCGACCTTTCCGTCGATGCGATCACAAATCCATTTAAGCGCGCGGCTGTTGTCGCCATAACCGGGCCACAGGAACTTGCCGTTGGCGTCTTTTCTGAACCAGTTGACATAGAAAATTCCCGGAGCCTTATCGCCCATCTTTTCCCCCATCGCGATCCAGTGCCCGAAATAGTCGCCCATGTGATAGCCGCAGAAAGGCGTCATGGCCATCGGGTCATAGCGCACATTTCCAACCGCGCCGATGTTCGCCGCCGTTGTTTCCGACGAGGCTGTTGCCCCAAGGAACACGCCATGCGCCCATGAAAAGGCCTGCCGCACCAGCGGGACCAGCCGTTCGCGCCGTCCGCCGAATAAAATAGCATCAATAGGCACGCCTTCCGGTTTTTCCCAATCCTCGCACACAACCGGGCATTGAACGGTCGGCGCGGTAAAACGCGCATTGGGATGAGCGGTCGGTTCGCCCTGTCCGGGCGCGGCTTCCTGTCCCTTCCAGTTGACAACCTTTGCCGGAGCCTCACCGTCCATACCTTCCCACCATACGTTGCCCTCCGGGGTCAGCGCACAGTTTGTAAAGATGGTGTTTTCTTCGATCGTTTTCATGGCGGCAGGGTTGGTCTTGACCGAGGTTCCGGGCGCGACGCCGAAAAAGCCGTTTTCCGGATTGATGGCATAAAGCCGCCCATCCGCGCCGATTTTCATCCAAGCAATATCATCGCCAAGACATTCGGCTTTCCATCCGGGAATCGTCGGCGTAATCATCGCCAAATTGGTCTTGCCGCACGCGGACGGAAAGGCCGCCGCAATGTGATAGCGTCGGCCTTCGGGATTGGTCAGCCGCATAATCAGCATATGTTCGGCCATCCAGCCTTCTTGCCTCGCCAGATAAGAGGCAATGCGCAGCGCCAAACATTTCTTACCCAAAAGCGCATTCCCGCCATAGCCGGAGCCATAGGACCAGATCAAATTCTCTTCAGGGAAATGCGCGATATATTTGTTTTCGATTTTTGCGCAGGGCCAAGCAGGATTGCCGCCACCCACGCCGACGGAATGCAAACAAGGCGTAAAAGTTTCCGATTCCAAAAGACTGGGAACCACGCGAGTCATCGTGTGCATATTCACGACGACATAGGCGCTGTCGGTAATTTGAATGCCTGTTTTTGACAAAGGCCCGCCGACAGGCCCCATGGAAAAGGGAATGACATACATGGTGCGCCCCTTCATGCATCCATCATAAAGCTTGCGCATAGTGCCCTTAACTTCATCGGGAGCTTGCCAGTTGTTGGTCGGCCCGGCATCAGCCTGCTTGGTAGTGCAGATAAAGGTGCGATCCTCAACCCTCGCCACATCGCTGGGATCGGATCGGAACAGATGGCAGTTAGGCCGCAAGGCCGGGTTCAAAGGAGTCGCCATTCCCGAAGTCACCATCTCGTCCATTAACGTCTCATATTCCTGCGTGGACCCGTCACAAAAAACGACCGCGTCAGGCTTGCAAAGCGCCTGCGTCTCCTCCACGAAGTTTCGGACATTTGGATGCACATTGGTGTGACTGTCAGACATTCTTTCCCCCTTTGTAAATCAGGAGGGAAAGCATACAAAAAAGGAGGGATCGGTCAAGTAAAGGATTTAAAAAGAATTCGAATGAAGGCAAATAGCCATTATTGTTTAAGCAGGTGTATAGTTTATCGGCAGCGAAGCTGAAAGGGATAGCCATAAGAAATAAAACAAGCTAATATTTGCATCTTTTTATAGGAAAGAAAGAAAAAATATGGAGGGCACTCCCCCATTCATAAAACAGAAACCCGGCGACCGTGGCAGTCGGTATGAAGTCGGCGGTTCATGGACGGTTGAGTATAGCCAAGCGTGCCTAAAGGCCAGCCTTTCCCTGATGGTTCCCTCTCACACCCCCATCACCCTGTGCGGGGATGGATTGAAACAGTTTGACGTTACGGGTATCTGGCTTCTCTTTCGGCGTCTTAACGAGCTAAAGCTTGCCGGTGCGGATATTGAAATGGAAGGATTTCCAGCCGGGTACGCAGCTCTTCTGCAAGGGGAGGGGGTGCTGATACCCAAGGCCCCCCACGAAAAAGATATCATTAACCTTCAAGAAATACCAAAGCTCGTCGGCCAGAAAATCCGACAGGCCTGTGAGCGCGCCGCCGACATTCTAGCCTTTTTAGGACAATGTTGGGTGCTGATTTGGGGGGCCGTCCTTCACCCAACACGGTTTCGTTTCCGAGCCTTCATTAAACAATGCGAAGTTACGGCTGTTCAAGCGCTGCCCATTGTGGGGCTCATCTCTTTGTTGATCGCGATCGTGATCTCGTATCAGGGATCCATGCAGCTTAAGAGGTTTGGCGCCGAAATCTATACGATTGATCTTGTCGCTATTTCCGTTTTGCGAGAAATGGCTGTTTTGTTAACGGCGGTCATGATCGCGGGCCGCTCCGGCAGCGCCTTTGCCGCCGAAATAGGAACGATGAAGTTTAATGAAGAAACGGATGCGCTTGTGACCATCGGCATTGATCCGATGAAATTACTTATCCTGCCCCGCCTTGTCGCCCTGACGCTCATGATGCCGTTGCTTACCTTTTTTGCCGACATGATGGGGCTGTTGGGCGGGGGCGTGTTGTCGATCATGACCAAGGGGACAAGCTTGGCTTTTTTCTTCTCGCGTCTGTCCGATGCGATACGCATGAACGATTTTTGGATAGGCCTTGGCAAAGCGCCGGTCTTCGGTTTCATTATCGCTGTCGTAGGCTGCTACCACGGCATGAAGGTCCGCAACTCCACCGAGTCTGTGGGCAAAGAAACAACGCAAGCAGTCGTTGATTCAATCTTTTTGGTTATATTGTCCGATGCCTTATTTTCCCTTCTTTTCACGGCGTTGGACATATGACGAAGTCTCTCATCCATATCCGGGGTCTTATCAATCGCTTCGGCTCGCAGACGGTGCATGATGGCCTCGACCTCGAGGTTCATAGCCGAGAAATTTTTGCCATAGTAGGCGGCTCGGGCAGTGGTAAATCGGTTCTGTTGCGAAGCATCCTCGGTCTGCATCAACCGAACGCGGGCGTTATAGAAGTCCTTGGCTGCGACATCAAAAAAAGAAGCGACACTAAAGTCCGCGAACAGCAAAAACACATCGGCGTGCTCTATCAAAAAGGCGCGTTGTTTTCGTCCCTGACTGTGGTGGAAAATATCGAAGCGCCGATGCACGAATATCTGGACCTTCCGGATGATATTATCCGCGAGTTAGCAATGTTAAAACTCAGGATGGTCGGGCTATCCGACACCGCCGCGAGCAAGTTCCCGTCGGAGCTATCGGGCGGCATGGTCAAAAGAGCAGGGCTCGCGCGCGCCTTGGCCCTTGATCCAAGCCTTCTGTTTCTGGACGAGCCGACGTCGGGGCTTGATCCCTTGGCGGCAGACGGGTTCGACAGACTTATTGAAAGACTGCACGCGCAGTTAAATCTCACCGTGGTTTTGGTCACGCACGATCTGGATACGTTGTTCAATATATGCAGTCGCGTCGGCGTTATTCTTAACCACAAAATGGTACAAGGAACGTTGGATGAAATTACGCAAAATCCGGACCCGTGGATCAAGGAATATTTCGGCGGCCCTCGCGCAAGCCGTATCGGGGCCACCTATAGGAGGTAAGTCGAATGGTAGGAGGTAAGTAAAATGGAACGCCGCGTAGCTTTTGTTCTCGTCGGACTTTTTTCGCTCGTGTTGCTTGCGGGGCTGGCCGCTTTTGTCTTGTGGGTTCACAAAGAGCAGGCTGGCGACAGAGAGCGAACATCCTATGTCATCAACTTTACGCAAGCCGTCAATGGATTGAGTAAAGGAAGCAGCGTGCGCTATCTCGGCGTCGATGTGGGACAGGTGCAAACGATAACGCTCAGTGCAACCTCGATGCCACCACAGGTTCGCATTTTGGTAGAAATCGACCGAGACGTTCTTATTACTCAAGGCGACGTGGCGACAATAAAACCGAGTGGCATCACAGGCGTCTCCTTCATCGACCTGCGCCATGACGAGCATAACACGTCCCCCTTGCCCACGCCCGCGCCGGGCGAGCTTGCGTCTATCCGCTCCGAATTATCGGATGTTGACCGTCTTTTGAACAGCGGAACGGAATCGGCACAAAAATTCAATGAAACGCTGGAAAAAGTTAAAGAGCTTTTTAACGATGCGAACCTAGGTCACATTACTAAAATGTTGACCAGCTTGGATCAGGCTACAGGCTCGCTGGAGCTTATCCTCGATCGTCTGAAACAGGATGTCCTCAACCGCAAAATAGCCGAAACGATGCAAGAAGGGCGCAGAGCCGCCAAAGCTTTTTCAGAAACAATGAAGGAAGGGCAAGACGCCGCCAACAATTTTTCCAGTCTTAGCCGAACCTTGCAAGAAAACCCGTCACAACTTATTTATCCTTCTTCCCCTCAAGGCGTAGAGATAGCCCCATGAAACCTTTTCTTCTATTAGTCCTTTTCTGTCTAACGAGCTGCGCGTTGCAGCCGGAGCCAGAACGAAGCTTTTATGCCATCGAGCCCGCGCATGTTTTACTGGCGCTTACGGCACTCGATAAGCCGCAAAAAGCGCCTCTTGCGTCTGCCGCCTCCCGCGAACGCCGTATTCTTCGCGTGGCCTCTCCCCGTGCCGCCATGGGCTTGGACAGCGAACGGATACAAGTGCAGAAAGCGGATGGTTCTCTAACATGGGTAAAAAACGCCTCGTGGATAGAAACGCCAACCAAAATGCTTGAACCCCTTTTGATGCGGTGTCTTGAAACATCGGGGCCTTTTGCTGCCGTGGTCGGCGATCGTTCATCCGCCACAGCCGATCTTGATCTTGAAACGAGCCTAGAAAAATTTACCTTCGTCGAAGGCACGAATGCCTCTCCCAGTCATGTCGAGATTGCCATACGATTCACGCTGCTGGAGCAACAGGAAAACAAGCTTATCTCCTCAAAGTTCGTAAGCATCTCCCAACCGGTCGAGGCAGTGCGGCTATCATCTATCCTTCCAGCCTTTGAAAAAGCGCTGGCCCGATGCCTAGAGCAGATCGTGATTAGGTTGGCGTCTTTAGACGACGACCAAAACGCGTAATCTGCTCGGCAGCAAAGAGTTAGAGCCTTTTCCAGCAATAGAAAGGGCGACAACCTTTTCGGAAAAGGCTCTAGAAAATCTGATCGAAAAAGAGCCATACTGACCTCAGGCCAACGCAGGACAATCGCATAGGGTTAGAACCGTAACTAGACGCTTGTCATCAACTCTGTTGAAAAAGCCTGAACCATCCACCTTAAGA
>JBFWLD010000105.1:0-7055 GCA_050252315.1 Bdellovibrionales bacterium | reverse complement strand
GCATCGAACATGCCGGAGAGGTCCTGTTCGCCTTTATTTACGGCAAGCGCCCAAGGCGAAATACGCACGGGATGTTCAACATCCAATAGCCGGATTTCCCCCGGATTTTTTCGGTCATAAGCGGCAAGGGCCCCAGCTTCTTCAAACGCAACGTCGGCTTTCCCGCTTACAACGTTCAAGACAACGTCCATACGGTTGGTGAAGGAAGGAACGCTCACTAATTGCGCCTTAGGAAACTGGCGAGAGATTATGTCAGTCGTGCTGTCGCCTTCCATAGCGGCAATCCGATAGGCCGAGTCATTAAGTCCCAGAATGTTCTCATCAAAGCGATGGTCGTCGCTCCGGACAAAAGGAACCATGCCGCTGTACAAGAAGGGAACGGTAAACTCGGCCTGCCGTCCGCGCGCGGCGGTCACGATGGCGGCAGAGCAAACAGCATCATAGCGGTTGGTTTCCAGCCCTGCGAGCATGTTGCCGAAGGTAACCTCCTCGACCCATTCGAGCTTCAAGCCCAAACGCTTGGCCATTTCTTCGGCAATGTCGATAGGAAAGCCTTCGATTTTGTTTGTTTTGGGATTAAGGGAGGTTAAAGGAGGGAAAAGCCAGTAAGCACATCGTAATGTGTTGGTTTCAACGACGTGGTGATACGCTGATTTCTTTCCGCCTGCGGCGTTGCTGCCGCCATCGGTTATTTTGACGACTCCAAAGCTGACCGCCGCTGCGACCAACGCCATCATCAAAAAGGAATGAAAAGCGTTCTTCGCCATCCTTAGGCCCCCAGCACATCATCCATCGTGTAAAACCCGACGGGTTGCTGCGCCAGCCAAAGAGCGCCATCCACCGCGCCTTGAGCAAAGACCCGACGATCGGTGACCTGATGCCGCACGGTGATATATTCACCATGACCGCCGAACAGGATTTCATGCTCGCCGATAATCGCGCCGCTGCGGATCGCGGCATAGGTCGGCTCGCAGCTCCCGCCATTCCCTTCGATCACCGCTTCGCCCAGAGACAAAGCCGTACCCGACGGCGCATCTTTTTTCCAGCGATGGTGACGATCCAGAATGGAAACATCGTAATCCTGATCCTTCAAGAGGCGGGCGGCGAGGGCGACAAGCTTTTTCGTAACAGCCAAAGATAAGCTCGTGTTGCTGGCATATAAAAAAGGAATAGACTTCGCCGCCTCTTTCATCATCGCCTTGACTTCGTCGCTCAGGCCGGTTGTCCCGCACAAAAGAGGCTTCCCCGCCTCGATCGCGGCCTTGATAATATCAGCGGTAGCATTGGCATGCGTAAAGTCGATAATGACATCGCATTGAGCGAACAGTTTCTCCGGATCGTGAGTCAGGAAAGAATCGTCATCCTTCATCCGTTCCTGAGACATGATATGCGCGCGCGTCAGCCCGCCAGCCAGACAGGTCTGCGGATGAGACTTGATAATATCCGCGATAGACTTGCCCATACGACCGGTAATTCCGGCAACAGCGATAGTTGTGATCATAAGTACTCCTTGGCTAAAATTTCAGCGATTTGAACGGCATTCAAAGCCGCGCCTTTGCGTAAATTGTCGCTAACGACCCACAGGTTGATTCCGTTTTCGACCGAGATGTCGTCACGAATACGGCTAACGAAAACAGCATCCTCGCCCGCACATTCGGCAGGGGTGACAAAGCCTTCCTCGTGGCGGTGATCAATGACAGTCACCCCCGGAGCCTTCTTCAAAATCTCCCGAGCCTGAGACGCGGAGAGTTCCTGCTCGAACTCGACATTGACGGACTCGGCATGACAGATGAAAACCGGAACGCGCACAGCGGTTGCAGAAACCTTGATCGTAGGATCAAGGATCTTTTTGGTTTCGACAACCATCTTCCATTCTTCCTTGGTCGATCCGTCATCCATAAAAATGTCGATTTGGGGAATGACGTTAAAAGCAATCTGCTTGCGGAAGATTTCTTTTTTCAGCGGATCGTTGACATAAACGGCGCGAGTTTGGGTGAACAGCTCATCCATAGCCTCGCGCCCGCCACCGGAAACGGATTGATAAGTCGAAACGACAATACGCTTGATGGTGGCGGCGTCATGCAAAGGCTTAAGCGCCACCAGCATTTGAATGGTCGAGCAGTTAGGATTGGCAATAATATTTTTCTTTTTGAAGTCAGCGATAGCGTGCGGATTGACCTCCGGCACGACGAGCGGCACATCCGGGTCCATCCGGAACTGAGAGGTATTGTCAATCACGACGCACCCAGCCGCCGCAGCACGCGGCGCGAACGCTTCGGAAATTTTAGCGCCAGCGGAAGACAGACAAATCTGAGTATCGGAAAAATCGAACTTATCGAGATTTTCGACCGTTAAAACCGCATCTTCGCCGAAGCTGACCTCGCGCCCGACCGAGTGCTGAGAGGCGAGGGCGGCAATCTTCCCGACAGGAAACGCACGTTCCGCCAGAGTTTTAAGCATTTCTTGTCCGACAGCGCCGGTCGCGCCAACAACGGCTACATTGACTTTCTTCATTCTAACCTCTTGGATAGGCTCATTCTTTATCGAAACGGCATGCTAAGGGAGATTTTCGCAACATGCAACGGAAGCTTTGAGTACAACCGCATGAAATATGGTTTAACCGTTTTTCAACATTGGTAGTGTAAACCAACGAGGCTCAATTCTTTATTTTCTTCGTTTAAGGAGCGTCAAAATGCCATCAGAAATTCGTAAAGTAGCAGTTATAGGTTCGGGCGTTATGGGAAGCCAAATCGCCGCGCAAGTCGCCAATGCGGGGGTTCCCGTCCTTCTTCTGGACATCGTGCCGAAAGACGCGACAGACCGTAACGTACTGGCGAATAAGGCGTTAGAGCGCCTGATGAAAGCGCCGTCTCCGTTCATGCACCCGTCGGCAGCCAAGCTGATCACGCCGGGGAACATCGACGATGATTTGTCCAAGATTCAGGAATGTGATTGGGTTTTGGAAGCGGTTTTGGAAAATCCGGCCATTAAGAGCGCCATTTATAAGAAGGTCGATGCGATCCGCAAGCCGGGCACCATCGTGTCGTCGAACACCTCGACCATTCCTTTGGCCAACCTGATCAGCGACCAGTCGCCGGAGTTTGCCAAGGATTTTATGATTACGCACTTTTTCAACCCGGTGCGGTATATGCGCCTGCTTGAGCTGATTACGGGGCCGAAAACCGACCCGGCTTCGATTAAGTTGATGGCCGATTTCTGCGACCGAGCCTTGGGTAAGGGCGTTGTGCCGTGTAACGATACCCCGGGATTCATCGCCAATCGCCTTGGCATGTTCTGGTTGCAATCCGCCGTCAATGCGGCCATGGATTTGGGCCTGAGCGTCGAAGAAGCCGATGCTGTTTGCGGACGCCCCATGGGTATTCCTAAAACCGGCGTGTTCGGGTTGATCGACTTGATCGGCCTCGATTTGATGCCGTTGATTGGCAAAAGCCTTGTCTCGACGTTGGCTGCCGACGATACCTATCGCCGTATTTATCAGGAACCGGAACTCTTCAACCGTATGATTGCGGATGGATATACGGGCCGTAAAGGCAAGGGCGGTTACTATCGCTTCTCCAAAACCGATACGGGCGCGAAGGTGAAGGAATCTGTCAATCTGGAAACCGGCGAATATGCCCCATCGGTTTCGCCCAAGATTCCGACGCTGGAAACAGCGGGCAAGGATCTGCGCATCCTGTGCGAAGCCTCCGATAAGTTCGGCCAGTTCGCATGGCGCGTTTTGTCCGAAACCCTGTCTTATGCGTTCAACCTTGTCCCGGCGACGGTTCCCGATGTGACCTTAGTCGATGAATCCATGAAGATGGGCTATAACTGGAAGTTCGGCCCGTTTGAATTGCTCGATAAGTTGGGCGCGGATTGGATGATCGCGCGTCTGAAAGCCGAAGCCCGTCCGGTTCCGGATTTGCTGCAAAAGGCTTCGGGCAAAACCTTCTATCGCGTCAATGCAAGCCGCGCCGAGTTCCTGCAACTCGACGGCACCTATGCACCGATCAAGCGTGCCGAAGGCGTGCTCATGCTGTCCGACATCAAGCTGGCCAGCCAGCCTGTTGAAAAGAACGGCTCGGCGTCGATGTGGGATTTGGGCGACGGCGTCCTCTGTCTGGAGTTCACAACCAAGGCCAATATCCTGAACACCGAAATCTTCGATATGATCCACAAAGCCATAGCGATGATCGGCGACGGTTCGGGCCAGTGGAAAGGCATGGTCGTCTATAACGAGGCCGCGCATTTCTCAGCCGGAGCCAACCTCGGTGTCTTCCGTGACTCGATCAAGGCGAATGATTTCGGCGCGATCGAAACCTTTATCAAGGCCGGGCAAAAAGCCTATCACGCCTTGCGGTTTGCTTCGTTCCCGTCCGTTGCGGCTCCTGCCGGTACGGCATTGGGCGGCGGCGCAGAAATCACGCTCCATTGCTCGGCGGTACAGGCCTATTGCGAATGTACCATCGGCTTGGTCGAACTCGGCGTCGGTTTGATCCCCGGGTGGGGCGGATGTACCCAAATGTTGGGTCGCGCCTTTGCCGATGCGGATCAGGAAGTCCCGCCGGTCAATCGTGTGTTCCAGTTGATTACCTCGGCGCGAGTCTCCAGCTCGGCAGCGGATGCCAAGGCTCTTGGCTTCTTCCGCCAGACGGACGGCATCTCGATGAACAAAGATCGTCTGTTGTTCGACGCCAAGGCCCGCGTTTTGAAACTGGCTGCCGAAGGCTACAAAGCGCCGCAACCTTGGAACGTGGTCCTTCCCGGACCGTCCGGCAAAGCGGCGCTTGAGCTGATCCTCGAATCCGACAAGCTTTCCCCGCACGACAAGACCATCGGTAAAGTGTTGGCCGACGTTCTGTGCGGCGGCGAGGGCGGTCTGACCGGCCCGGTGACCGAGGAGCAATTGATGGACACGGAATGCAAAGTGTTCGTCAAGCTCTGCCAGACTCCGGAAACCCTTGCCCGTATCGAGTATATGCTTGAAAAAGGCAAGCCGTTGAAGAACTAACCTTCTTCGCGGAACCTAAAAAAAGAAACGGCCCCTCAACAGGGGCCGTTTTTTTATCCGTTCTATCCTATCGGTTTTCCTATCGCTTGTTGACGCTCTTTCTAATGCCGGAAAAGGCTTTAACTCATTGCTGCCGAGCAGATTCACGCGCTTAGTTTGTCGTCTAAGGACGCAACCTAATCACGATCTGCTCTATTGCTGCCGAGCAGATTCACGCGTTTAGGTCGTCGTCTAAGGACGCCAACCTAATCACGATCTGCTCTATTGCTGCCGAGCAGATTCACGCGCTTAGGTTGTCGTCTAAGGACGCCAACCTAATTACGATCTGCTCTAAAGGCGCGAACACGGAATCCCATTTGGTTTTATTTTGTATTTTACTTTGATCGTTTTTGTTTTTTGATCGGGTGTACGTCCCACACCTCATTCTTTGTGCAGGCCCAACCACCCTCGACGTTTCTTCCCACACCCAGCCCTTTGTGCAGGCCTAATCACCCTCCCCTTGCGGGAGGGTCGAAATCGCTCGCGATTTCGGGGAGGGGTTAGCTACGCCTTCCATTAAAGCATCTACTTCTAGCCATGGACAAAAATCTCGGCGTCATTATGCAGAATGCTTACGACCGTTGAGTATAAAAAAAGGTAGGGGGGAACCCTACCTTTTTTTCTTCACCGTTAGTAACAGCGTTTTTCTGATCTTCCAAAATTAGAGTAGTGCCATTTACCCCGGCAGCTCATGGCGACCCTAAGGTTATAGGCTGACGGCACCAGACCAACCGAGCATAAGGGGTCTGTCCAACTGGCAATTCCCGAATAGTATGCCGCCCGCAAGTCGGGGTATCTTTCAAGATATTGGGCTCCCTTTTCAGGTTCTGTGCTTGGGGTAGAGAAGACACAAGCCGTCGTTGTCAAGGGTTTACTTCCGGAGCAATAGCTGTCGGAAACAGTGGTCCCATCATTGCGTTTACATACAACAGACCGCGCTTTTGTTCCGTTACAATAGACAGCGCCCAATGTACAACTGCCCCATGTGCCGGTTGACCAAGCATAAGTGTATGTCGGCGTGCTTGGCGTGACAGGAGTCGTTGTCGTGGGGGTAGGGGTTGTCGTGGTTGTTGAGCTTCCTGCGACAGAGATCGTTTGGCATATAAAATTGCTTCCGTTCCATTGAAGCGCCACGTTAGATCCTGTGCAAGAGGGAATGGTCAGTGGGGTGCAAGAAAAGGCCGCTCCTGTCCATTTTAATGTGTTTGCCCCTGTACAGGTTGGGACTGTAATGGTTTTGACAGAGCCACTAGAGTGGTCCCAATACAAATGTCCGTTCGTATCTGGTGACGGAGGAAACAAAACGCCCGCATGCGATGGGCTTGTGAAGAACAAAACGAACCCCATACATAGAAGTAGGGCCGCAATTGATTTTGAAACAGTCATGAGAAACTCCATCTGTGGGGGAATGTATCGTCGTTCCATTTTCATTTTCGGACATTGTTTCTACGTTCGCCTTCGTAGATTTTTTATGCTTCTTTCTTCGTACCCTATTCTATCCGATAAGAAAAGGGTTTACCTGCACTAAAATTTTTCTGTCAATTTATTAGACATCTTGGGCGTGTCTCAGTTTAAAAATGGATCATTTTGATTGAGATTGAGCTTTACCATCCCAGCGATTTGTCTGCCGAAGCCTTGGCGAAGCAGGAGGGCAGGGGAGGGCCTTTTTCTTGAATTATTTTATCTGCCGTAGAGTTTGTTGATGCTCTTGTTTCGATTCCGATTTCAAACCGTAGCTACCAGTATTAGAGCCTTTTTCTGAAAAGGTTGTCGCGCTTTCTATTGCCGGAAAAAGCTCTACCTCTTTGCTGCCGAGCAGATTCACGCGTTTAGGTCGTCGTCTAAGGACGCCAACCTAATCACGATCTGCTCTATTGCTGCCGAGCCAGATTCACGCGCTTAGCTTGTCGTCTAAAGACGCCACCCTAAGCACGATCTGCTCTAGGTGTAACGTCTCAATAGGTTGTTCACAGGAACCCCATGTGGCATGTAGGTATTGCGAAAT
>JBFWLD010000104.1:0-7058 GCA_050252315.1 Bdellovibrionales bacterium | reverse complement strand
GAGCCCCGTCGGGATCACTTTAAAGCCTGCGGCGGTTAAAATCTTGGAAGCTTGGTCCGGGGGGAGATCAACCGCGCAATCAATGTCACCCACCGGGCGGCCAAGTAGCGCATCGCGTACCGCGCCGCCAACGACCCGGAGCGTTGCGCCCTCATGCTCGAAGGTTTGCCACAGGCGCATCAGCCCCTCTTCCCGCAGCCATGGGTGCTCGGAAGGGGTTAGGCGCTCGGGAAAGGCATTAACCATTTTTTTGATTCTTCATCCTAAGGTTTCCAACGAATTATATGAGGCATCGCGTGACGAATACAACTTCCACAATTTCTGCCGTTGAAATGGCGCATGATAAACTTGGCGAGGTACGGAAAGAGGTTTCGCGCTTCATTTTCGGGCAGGAGGCTATTACCGATCAAGCCTTGACCGCTTTGTTGGCCGGGGGACATATTCTTTTGCTTGGTATGCCGGGGCTTGCCAAAACCAAGCTGGTTTCCATTTTGTCCAAAACGCTCGGCTTTGATACCAAACGTATTCAATGCACGCCCGATTTGATGCCTTCGGAAATTATCGGCTCCGAAGTCATGGAGGAAGTCGATTACGGTCGCCGCAATTTTCGCTTTGTTCAGGGGCCTGTTTTTTGTCAATTCCTGATGGTCGATGAAATTAATCGCGCCAGCCCGCGCACGCAATCCGCCCTGTTGCAGGCCATGCAGGAACGTAACGTTACGGTTTCCGGGCGCGAATATACCCTGCCCTCGCCGTTTCATGTGCTGGCTACGCAAAATCCGATTGAGCAGGAAGGAACCTATCAATTGCCCGAAGCGCAATTGGACAGGTTCTTGATCCGGATCAAAATTGACTATCCTGATTTTGAGGCTGAGCGACAAATTATTCTTAATGAGAGGAAAAAGGAGGAAGAGATTCCTCGCTCCGTCCTTTTCGTCAATGATATGCGCGAAATGCAGCTTTTAGTCCAGAGGATGGAAATGGAGCCCGCGCTTTTGGACAAGGTGATTCAGTTCGTTCGTGCCGGACGCCCGGAACATTCTTCGGTCGAACCGGTCAAACGTTATGTCGCTTGGGGACCGGGGCCGCGAGCAACGCAGGCTTTGACCTCCATCATGCGGGCTCGGGCTTTGCTGAATGGGCGGGCCACGCCGAATTTTGAGGATTTTGAGGCCTCCATCGAGTCGGTCATGATGCATCGCATGTCTTTGAATTATCAGGCGCGGACCGATGGAATAACCCTTGGCGACGTCCTCAAGGCCATGCTTGAGAGCGCGGCGCGTGCCGCATGAGCGAGCCGAACGCCTCGCTTCAAGAACGGGCTTATCTTTTAGCCTCTCAGCTCTTTTTTGCACCGGAATGTAATCTGCGTGGCGGACGGACCGAGAAAATTTGGTTTTATGCGCCCTATGAAGGTGGATTTGCGGCCAATCAGATAGATTGGCGACAATCGGCCAAGGGGCGGCAAATTCTGGTTCGCGCTCATGAAAAAATGGAGCCTTGCTCCGTCTTTTTCTGGTTGGATCCTTTGTTCCCTGCCGAAAAAAGGGACACCTGCCTTTTGCTTTGTCATGCTCTGGCACATTTACTTGTCAAAAAAGAACGCAAAATCGGCACATTGGCCGCTGGCTTGCCTCGCACAGGTACCCCCGTCTTTGTCGATTCCATTATGGCGCATCTTAACGACGCGGCAATCGCCCCGACTGAATTCGCGCCTGCCGATTGTCCGTTGAAGTCCTGTACGCTTTTGGTTCTTGCGCCAGAGCGCGCCTTTGAGGCGATAAAACCTTTGATTCACCTTTTATTCAGTCGCAAAAACAAGGGGTTAATCTTGCTTTCGGCTGAAAAGGGCCAGCAACATGATCCCCTATTGGATCAGCTTTGCCGTCAAATCGGCTGGCCGATCGTTACGCTTCCCCACGAAGCCGAGGTCCCGCAGGCTTTGGTCCATCTCCTTGAAAAAACAATAGCCGCCACACGGTAAATCACTTTTTTGCCGCTTTTGCCTGTGATAAAACTTATGCCAGCAAGATTCTTTTGAGTACGTTCGATGAGTTTCACCTTCCAGCTTTATCACCATCCTTTAGACCCGCCGTCCCGGCGCGTCAGGTTGTCTTTGGCGGAAAAAAAAATTCCTTTCGAATTCGTTATCGAAAAACCATGGGACCCAAGGGCTGATTTTTTTAAGCTTTCTCCCTCTGGCGAGGTTCCGGTTCTGGTCATCGAAAGTCGCACCAATAAATTGGTTTTATGCACGGCTACCTCTATTTGCGAATTTTTGGAAGAGACGCAGGAAGGCCCGTCGCTTTTGGGCGACGATCCTGCCTATCGCGCGGAAGTCCGCAGGCTGATCGACTGGTTCGAACATAAAATGTACTTGGATTGCACCAGTCTTATTATCGGGGAAAAGGCGATCAAACGCCTTCAGGGCGGCGGCGAGCCTGACAGCTCGCTTTTGCGCGCGGCCTACTACAATATTCATAATCATATGGATTATATTGACTGGCTTACCGAACACCGAAACTGGCTGGCCGGGGATGATATTACGCTCGCCGACCTTGCCGCGGCGGCGCAAATTTCCTGTATCGACTATCTGAACGACGTGCCTTGGGACAAACACCCCAATACCAAGGAATGGTATGCGCGCATTAAATCTCGCCCCTGCTTCCGATCCTTGCTCGGCGATCATATTGCCGGGCTTTTGCCGCCGAAGAACTATGCCGACCTTGATTTTTGACCTCCGACCCAAAGGAACTTTGTTCAATGCTTGAAGATGTAACGCTCCCCCCGCTTGGCAATGAAAAAGCGGAGCGCGCTATTATTATTCTCCATGGGCTCGGCGACAGCGCGGATGGAATTATCGGATTGGGTCAGGCCATGCAACGCGCCTTTCCCGGCACGGCGTTTTCGGCGCCGAATGCGCCTTTTCCCTGTGACTTTTCTCCGTTCGGATTTCAATGGTTCAGCATGCAGGATATGTCGCATGCAGCTATTTTGAAAGGTGTGCAGACGGCGGCTCCGATCCTGAACGACTATATTGATCAGGTATTGGAACGGCATCACCTGACTCCCGACAAGTTGGCTTTGGTGGGCTTTTCGCAGGGAACCATCATGAGCCTTTACGTCGCGCCACGCCGCGACAAACCGGTTGCTGCCCTCCTTGGCTATTCCGGCGCGTTGGTCGGCGGGGAAAGTCTGCCTAGCGAACGCAAATCTTCACCGCCTATTATGCTGATCCATGGAACCAATGATGAGGTTGTGCCTTATGTGGCTATGGATCATGCGATTGCCGGGCTGCATAATGTTAATATGAATGCGACGTCGTTAGCCTGTCCGGGGTTGGGGCACAGTATTGATGATTTAGGGTTGGCTGAAGGGGTGAAATTCTTGCGCCGCGTTTTTATGATCTAACAGGTTTTGCTGGGAGCTGTTGGGCAGAAGGTTCTTTCGCCAAGAAAAGGTGCCGATTCTAGAGCAGATCGTGATTAGGTTGGCGTCCTTAGACGACAAACTAAACGCGTGAATCTGCTCGGCAGCAATGAGTGAGAGCCTTTTCCGGCATTAGAAAGCGCGTCAACCTTTTCGGAAAAGGCTCTAGTAAGTGAACGATGGCTGAAAAAATCGGGAATGTTATTAGGTTTTCAACGGGATGACGGTGTTTTAATTTTGCTTTCGCGGTGACGTTGCGGGAAAGTTTTGCGGAAATACTTTGGGGCGTGGTTTTAAAATTGGGGGGTGAGGAATGGGACCCCTCCCCGAAAAAGCTAAAGCTTTTTCGACCCTCCCGCAGGGGGAGGGTGGCGGGCCTGCACAAAAGTCGAGGGTGGCGGGTCTGCACAAACGGTGGGGGGATGGGAAGATACGTTGAGGGTGGTTGGCTTGCACAAACGGCGGGGGATGGGAAGAAAATTGCGGGTTTTTGTAAAGCGGGTTTTGTATAGTGGGTTTTTGTTTAGAAGACTGCCATAAAAAACTCGGCAAAACGATAGTGGAAGACTAGGTTAGGCAACCTATTTATACCTTTTAGACAAAAAAGAATCCTCATGCCCACCGACACTGCGTGCCTATCGACGAAACCAACGACCACCCTGCATCCGCGTCTTTTGCTGGCGATCCTTGCCACGCTTAGCGCCTTTGGACCGGTTGCCACCGATATGTATTTGTCGGGATTTTCTCTTATCAAAGAGTATTTCCAAACCTCTATGGGCATGGTGTCGATCAGCCTTTCGGTCTTTTTCTTTGGCCTTGCCGCCGGGCAGCTTTTTTACGGCCCCCTCATTGACCGGTTCGGACGAAAGCCGCTTTTGCTTTTGGGGGTTAGTTTATTTTCGATTTCTTCCCTACTCCTCGCCTTGGCGCCATCCATAGAGTCTTTTATCGCCTTACGTTTAGTGCAAGCCATCGGAAGCTGCGCGGGCATGGTTGTCGCACGAGCCATGATAAGCGATCTTTACAAAGAAAAAGAGGCCGCACGCTTTTTCTCCCTTATGATGGCCGTCGCTATTATCGCGCCTATTCTTGCCCCGGCTATCGGTGGGTATCTTATTGCCTTGGCCGGGTGGAAATCCGTTTTTGTTTTTGCTGCCGTTTTCGGGTTCTTGACGCTTGGCATTACGCATTTTTTCCTGCCCGAAACTCTGCCTCACGATCACAAAAAAAGCGCTGATTTGCGTGAAATCTTGATAAGTTATGGACGGCTTTTCCTTCGTAAACATTTTATTTTGCCGACATTGGTCTGCGCCATCGGCTCAGGCGAGATGTTCGCTTTTATCAGCGGTTCGCCTTACGTTTACATCACGCTGCACGGCGTCAGTCAGGAACATTACGGGCTTCTTTTCGGAGGCAATGCGCTGGGCATGATTGTTTCCGCCAAAATCAACCACACCGCTTTGAAACATTTTGCGCCGATCAAGATTCTGTGGACCTGCGTGATCGCTAATCTTTTCTTTTCTACGCTTCTTTTCTGTTTAGCCCAAAGCGTTCAGCTTCCGGTCCTTTTCGTGCTTATTCTTCTTTCTTTGATTACCGTGCCTGCAATCGGCGCTAATGCCACGGCCTTGGCTATGGATGCCAGCGGTGACCGACGTGGGAGCGCCTCCGCTTTAATCGGCTTGCTACAATTCGGCCTTGCCAGCGTCTCAAGCGCGCTGGTCGGGGCCCTCCACAATGAGACGGCTTACCCCATGACCGGCATGATTTTGGGATGCAGCGCGATCGCTGTCGGAATTTTAGTCGCCGACCGCTTTGTTGTTCATGTTAAAGCCAAACGCCGCCGCTAAGTTATTTATCGAAGAATCTTTTGCTTAAGTTGCTCGGAAAAGATTCCCATAAAAGCCACGATGGCCAGCCCCAAGGAGGCAAGGATATTCCAATTGGCCATGGTATAACCCATAAAAGTAAAATTGATTTCGTCGCAATTTACTAAGGGCGTTTGCAACAAGGCTTCGCGGAGGTTTTCGGGCTTTGCGACTTCCTTTAAGACGAATGGGTTTACGCTGCATTCATCGGTTCCGGCCCACCAGTGAAGCTCCACCCCCGAATGGTAAACCGCAATGCCGCCATTCACCAAAAAAGCCAAGGCGCACAGGGCCAACATGCGACGGGCAAACATATCATGCCGACGGAACATAAAAGCGAACAAAGCCAAGAACGCTACAAGCGCATAAGGGATACGTTGATAGACGCACAAGATGCACGGGAAGACATCAAAATAATGTTCAGCAACATAAGCAATCAACAGGGACCCGGTGCAGGCCGCAAAAAGCGCAAGCGAGACAGCGGGAATATTCAGATACCTTTCGGCAACCATTTTTACGAATCTTGTCATGCACGACATTATGCAAAAAAGGGACGGTATTGAACAGGTTTTTAGAGCCGACGTTCGCGTATCGTTTAGGGCTGAGATGACGGCGGTTCGATTGTTACCTCTGCCGGGCGTTCCGGCTCCGCCGACGCAGGGGTTTCCTTGGCGGGAAACGCGGCAAACGGAAACGGCTTTTCATCCGAGGCGAAGGTTAAAAACCGTGTGACCTGCGCCTGATAAGTCGCAAGGTTCGAGCCGAACTCCGACATGCCGGTAAAGGAGCTGCCGCTGAACAGCTTGGCCAAAAACTGGAAGATCGACGTGGCAAAGGTCAGGATAATCGACAGGTAAAAGGCAAACCCGAAGACAACAAGATAGACAAATCGCAACCATGTATCTTTATCTTTGACATTTTTCTTGATGTCGTCTTCGCTAATATCGGACATGGCCCTCTCCTTCTCCTGTTTACCTATTCATACCGCGCTTTTATTCAAAACGCAAAAGAATCCCGTTTAAAGTCAGGGCAAAAGTTCGGAGACCTGGGTTCCGGGTCAGGGCTTCTCCCTTTTTGCGGCGTTATGGGCGGCATGGTACTGCTTGGCTCGCTCGGGCAGGACTTCCTGATGGGCGCGGGCAAGGGCCAAGGCGTCGGGTGGAACGTCTTGGGTTAGGGTGCTCCCTGCCGCGATCACCGCGCCATCTCCGATTTTGATTGGCGCGACCAAGGCTGTGTTCGAGCCGACAAAGACTCCGGCACCGATTTCCGTCTTGGACTTGACGTAGCCATCATAATTGCAGGTGATCGTGCCTGCGCCGATATTCGTCTTGGCGCCTATCGTCGCATCGCCGATATAGCTCAGATGATTGACTTTGGCTCCGGGGGCGATGTCCGCTTTTTTGATTTCTACAAAATTTCCGATGTGCGCGCCCTCGCCGATGACAGCCTGAGGACGCAGACGGGCATAGGGTCCGATTTGGGCTCCAGCGGCGATGGTGGCTTGCTCCAAATGGCAAAAGGGGTGGATCGTGACGCCTGTTTCAATGCTGACGCCCGGGCCGATCACGACGTTCGGGCCGATCGTTACATCATGGGCGATTTTCGTGTCCACCGACAAAAACACGCTTTGCGGGTCTGTCATCGTCACGCCTGCCTTCATACATTTCTCTCGCAAGCGGTCCTGCATGATCTTTTCCGCCTGCGCAAGATGGACTCGCGTGTTGATCCCCATCACATCGTCGGTGGGCATTTCCGTTA
>JBFWLD010000103.1:0-7074 GCA_050252315.1 Bdellovibrionales bacterium | reverse complement strand
CAGATCGTAGTAAAAGGTCGAGCCTTTTCCTTCGACACTTTTGACTTTAAGCGTTCCCCGCATCATGAGGACAAGCTGACGCGAAATGGCCAGACCAAGACCGGTGCCGCCGAAACGACGCGTGGTCGACTCCTCGCTTTGCGTAAATTTTTCAAAAATATACTCTAGCTTATCTTCCGGAATGCCGATCCCGGTGTCCGAGACACTAATATCCAACTGTACATTGTGACCTGAGGAAACCGTTGCCTCTAGTTCAATGAGCACATGGCCTTGTTCCGTAAACTTAATCGCATTGCCGATCAGATTGGTCAGGATTTGTTTGAAACGACCGGGATCGCCGATAACCTGATGCGGAACTTTTTCAGAAATGGAGACAAGCAGTTCGATATTCTTTTCGCGTGCGGTCAACGATAAGATGTCGGTCACATCCGCGACCGCGTCGTTAACATCAAAAGGAATATGCTCCAAAGAAAGTCTTCCGGCTTCAATTTTCGTGAAATCAAGGATGTCGTTAATCAAGGAAAGAAGATTTTCCCCGGACTGAAAAATAATCTTGGCCCATGAAAGTTGCTCTTGTCGCAACGGCGAGTCGATAAGCAACTGAGACATGCCCAGAACCGCATTCATCGGCGTACGGATTTCATGGCTCATATTCGCCAGAAAATCGCTTTTCGCGCGATTGGCTTTTTCGGCTTGATCTTTGGCTTCGGCGAGTTCGGAAACCGGTTTAGCGATGGTTCTGCCCAGATAGGTTCCTGCGGCAAGCAGGAAAAAAAGCGGAAGAATAATCAACGACCCCCAAGTGGATAAGGAGCTATTATAAGCGCGACTTACATCATCCGTGTAGAGGCCAGCCGATATGATCCATTGCCATGGGGCGAAAGGCGCTGCATAGGAAATTTTGGGATAAAGTTTCTCTCCTCCCCCCGGCTTTTTGTACAAATAAGTTATAAATCCACCGCCCTTTTGAGCCGCTTGGATCAATTGATTTACAATCAGGTCATTTTCGTTTTTCGTAACGTCAAGAAGCGCTTTTCCTTCCATCTCTTTAAGAAAGCCGTGGACCACCAGCCTATTGGTTCGATCAAGAACGAAAAGATAGTCCTTATCTCCATGACGCAAGGCGCGAATGGCGTCTTTGGCAAAGGTCTGGGCTTGGTCGGTTGTTAGGCGTCCTTGCTGGGTTTCAAGGTAATAAAAAGTGGCAATATTCTCGGCTTCTTGGACGATCTGACGCACCGTGGAGCGGCGTTCATCCATCATCGTATTTTTAAGTTGGTACAAACTGAGGCCGATAATGACCAAAACAATCGCGACGCAAAAGCCGCTGAGAATGGCTATTTTTCGGGCGATATGAAGGGGCGGGATAGATGCACTCATGCCTTGGGTTACTCGTGGGGAAAGGGAGAAAACGGGCGATGCGGATAGGTATTTTATAATTGGTGCGCGTTTCCCTGACAATAAAAAATGACCTTAGGTGTAAAAGGGATGCTATGGTATGCACGGGGCTTGGTGGTTTTAGAGCAGATCGTGATTAGGTTGGCGTCCTTAGACGACGACCTAAGCGCGTGAATCTGCTCGGCAGCATGAGTTAGAGCCTTTTCCGAAAAGGTTGACGCCCTTTCTATTGCCGGAAAAGGATCTAGGGGAACGAGATTGGGAAGTAGCTTTTTAGGGAAGGGAAGCTGACCCCTCCCCGAAAATGCCTTGGCATTTTCGACCCTCCCGCAGGGGCAGGGTGGTGGGCCTGCACAAAGGACGGGGGCATGGGAAAATGAATCTAGTCAGCTTAAAAGATGAAAGCCAGCAACGGAAAAACGAAGGTGATAGGAAATGGGATTCCTATGTAGTGAGGGCGGCCCTGAAAAAGGGCGTTCGGAAGGACCTGGGGATGGGTTCTTTAATGGAGAGGAATGGGAAGATTGGATGGGGCTAACGCCCCCCCTCCCTAACCCTCCCCGCGAGGGGGCGGGAATAGCGTTCGCGCTTAATGGAAGATTTCGGGGAGATTCCGGAGTCGCGCCTGAAGAAGAAGCGGCTTGAGGGACGGTTTTTAAGGCTTGAGCAGATCGTGATTAGGTTGACGTCCTTAGACGACAAACTTTTCGGTAAAGGCTCTAGTAATTTTTATATGGGGAAGGTTTTGCTTACACGAATGTTTGACGCGTGGAGGCTTGGCGGTCGGCGGTGAGGATACGCTGTGCTAGATCTTCCGCTTTTTGCCAACGGCGACGCAGGATGGCTTGGTATTCAAACGAAGATAAAACGCGCCCGTCTTCCGGCGGCGTATCGTCTTCATGTTCAACAAATTCCTGATAGGTTCGCGCTACACGCAAAGCGAAATAGGCGGAAAGTTCGTCAATGTCGAGACGGTGGAACTCTTCAAGCGTCACGGACTGGCGAATTTCCTCCGCCAGCAAGGGGCCGTAACGCTCTTCAAGTTCCTCTAGCACCATCTTAGACCGACCCGTTCGCCAAGGTGACTTTCAACCCGTCCAACGCTTCCGTAAAGAAAATCTGACAGGCCAGACGAGAATCTTCCGTCACTTCGAACGCGCCGTCAAGCATACCGATTTCTTCCTCAGACGGGGCCGGGATTTTATCTTTCCATTCCGGGTCCACATAAATGTGGCAGGTTGCGCACGCACAGGACCCGCCGCATTGCGCCAGCATCGGGATACCGCCTTCACGGATGATTTCCATGATGCTCCACTCTTCCGTTGCCGGGAGTTCGTGGGTTTTGCCTTCCATATCTTTACAAAAAATGCGCATTTCGTTTCTCTCTTTTTCCATCGGTTAATTCAAAAGGGGAGGAAGCTTATCGCCCCTTATTATTTGTCGTCTTTACCAAGCTGTTTATGCAGGTTACTCGACGACGTGGTGTATTGGAAGCGATAACGTCGATCCGGATGCACATAGGTGAAGGCTTTTTTAGCCATCAACGCTGCTTCATGGAAGCCGGACAGGATCAATTTCATCTTGCCCGGATAGGTATTAATGTCGCCAATAGCGAAAATGCCCGGCAGATTGGTTTCAAACGTTGCGGTATCGACCGGCACCAGTTCGTTTTCAAACGTAACCCCGAAATCCGCCACGGGTCCAAGTTTCATGGTCAATCCGTAAAAGGCCAGCAACGCATCGCAAGGCAGGTCTTGCGCGTCTTTGTCCGCTTCCTTGATCGTTAGGGCGGAAATTTGGCCGCCCTCCCCTTTGATTTCCGTAATGGCGGCAATCTTGAGGTCCATCGCGCCTTCCGCCACCAAAGACCGCATTTTGCCCACGGAATCCGGGGCAGCGCGGAACTCATCGCGACGATGGATCAACGTAACGTGCTTGGCGATCGGTTGCAGATTGATCGCCCAATCCAACGCGGAATCCCCACCGCCGGAAATCACGATATTTTTGTCGCGGAACGCTTCCATCTTGCGGACCGCATAGAAAACGGAGGTGCCTTCATAGGCGTCGATCCCCTTAAGCGGCATCTTTTTGGGGACGAAGCTGCCGCCGCCAGCGGCCAGAACCACCACGGGAGCTTCCAAAACCGTGCCGTTATCCGTTGTGACGCGCCATTTGTCGTCGGCGATTTTCTCCATCTTTTCGGCCATTTGGCTGAGATGAAAGGTCGGATCGAAGGGCTTGATTTGCTCCATGAGCTTTTCGGTTAGCTCCGTGCCTGTGCAGACCGGGACCGCCGGAATGTCATAGATCGGCTTTTCAGGATAAAGCTCCGCACACTGGCCGCCAACGCGGTCCAGAATGTCGATTAAATGACATTTCATGTCATAAAGGCCAAGTTCGAACACGGCAAAAAGGCCTATCGGCCCTGCCCCTACGATAATAACATCGGTTTGGATCGGCATGTTTTGTTCTGAGTCAGTCATTTTCCTGTTACTTCTTCATAAGTTAGGCACGTTCATAAGTTAGGCACGGTAGGGATATAGCCCTCTCCCCGCCTCGTTTCAAGTGCCGGTATAGCGCGGATCGCGCTTGTCACTATGGGCCCGGACGGCTTCGCGGAAGTCGAAACTGCGCGAACAATGCCCAAAATAGGTATGTTCCAGCCCCAACTGGCCGTTAATATCCTTTTCAAAGGCCGTGCAGGCTAATTTCTTGATCGCGCCATAGGCTTTGGTCGGCCCCGCCACAAGCTTATCCAGCCACGCTAAAGCCTCCTGTTCGATCAGGTTATCATCGACAATCCTATTGATCAGACGTAGCCGTTTGGCGCGCTCTGCCTCAAACGGTTCGTCCAACATCAGGATTTCCATCGCACGCCCCATCCCGACTTTGCGCGACAGAAAAAACGACGCGCCGCCTATCGGGGGAAGCGCATGCTCCACAAATCCTGTTCGAAAAACCGTAGCACTCGAGGCAATGACTAAATCAGCGGCCAGCATCAGGCCGAAGCCTACACCCGTGACCTGCCCCTGAACGGCTGCCAGCACCGGTTTATCCATCACTTGCAGCTCGCGGATCGCGGAATGAAACGGCAAAATGAACTGATTGGCGGCTTCTAAGGCGGAGCTGACATCCTTGCCGTAAAAACTCTGGTCCAGACCGTCTATGAAATGCTCGCCCGAGCCGCACATCAAAATGGCCCGGACGCCGGGGTCGGTCGTCGTGTTTTTCAAAACCGTGAACAACTGGCTGGCCATGTCCAACGTCATCGCGTTTTTATGGTCCGGCCTGTTGAAGGTGACAATCAACGCTTGTCCCCGGCGCTCGGTCAGAATTTCATTCGCGGCCATATCTATCCCCTTAAAAAGATACTGATTCCAAAGTATGCTATTCAACTGTACAGCCGGAGGAAAGGGAAAAAGGAGTTAACCCCGCGTGGAAGTCTTATTTGAGTTTAAACAAATTGGCCGAACCGTACAGGTCATCGCCATAGATGCCGAAACCGGAACTGAAGTTTCTTTGCAGGCACCTGCCGGGTTGAGCCAAGCGGATATGCAGCGGCAGGCTATCGCCAAGCTGCGCTATGTGCTGAACAAGCAAAAGGCCGACAAGGAATCATAACTCCGGCAAAAGAGGCTCTGAAGGGGGCAATTCCTCCGGCGGTGTCACGGCGGCGGCTTCGCGGCGGTATAGCGCACTTTCTCCCGTCATGCGAATCGCGGCATCCACCGCAAACGGCCCCATGGTTTCTAGCAACGCGACAACCGCAAACACTATCGGCAGCACTTGTGTGGCTATCCCCGGTGAAAACATCTTAAGCGACCCAGCCAACCCTATGGCTAGCGCTCCCATCGGGGTCAGCATCAGGCCTGTTGCGACGACGGCTTTGCCCTCTAACCCCGTGGCGCCTCGGCTGAACGTCAGCGCGACGATCTTGCCGGTCGCACGCGCTAAGGCTACGGCAAGCGCTATTCCGCCTACCTGCGCTAGATCCGATAGGTGCAAATTCGCGCCCGCCATCACAAACAACACGATAAAGAAAATATCCGCGCTGGCTCCCATCTCTACCGTCGAAAGCCCCTGCCTTTGCGTTTCAAGCCACCGCGTGATGATCCCATGCGTCAACGCTGCAAACAACAATGAAACATGAAACATCGTCGCCAACCCCATCGTCGCCGTGATGCTCCCCACCACGAGGGCAAAACGGAAATGTTCGTCCTCCTTATTCACCCAACGGTCAATATAGGTCGCGATAAAGGCGAATACCGCGCCGATTAAGACCGCTCCGGTCGCGCGGTAAAGCGGAATTAGGATCATGTCTAACAGCGAGAAGGTTTCGGCTCCCAATACAAACGAGAACAGAACCGAGAAAATCAGGAAAGACCAGACGTTATTCAACGTTAGTAGCGCTTTGGCCTCGTGGATCACCGGGCCCCTTGCCTCAAGCTCTTCCGACATATGGACGAGAACCGCCGGGGACGACGAGATCGCAATCGCTGCAATCAACGCAGATACCAACCATGGCAGACCTAATATTTGAAGCACTAGGGCTACAACCCCGAAAGTTGCTAAAGCCTCGATCACCGAGGCTCGCCACAGCAACGTCGATCGCAGCATGTGCCGGAGCTGGACTTCGCACCCAAGCTTGTACAGGATCAGGCCTAACGCGACATCCACGATAATCATCGACTTTTCGACTAGCTCGCTGTCGATCAACGAAAATCCACCCGGCCCTATCGCTACCCCTAGCAACAGAAAGGACGTAATCGTCGGTAGTCGCTTGAAATGGTGGGCGATGACTGCCGCTAGCACGCCCATAATCAAAAAAAGGCCAAAGACAAAGAGGACGTTGGCCGATCCAAACTCTGGCGTGTCAAAAAATAAGGAATAAAGGCGGGAATCTCCCATGTCTAACTACCAAGCCGCTTTTGTGAACGGCCTCAGCATGCCTCATTCGGGGGCTTTCTTCAAGGATTTGAAGTGCTCTAGACATGCGTTTTTGTCAGGGGTGAAGTCGTGGCTGCGCCACCACTTTTCCGTTTCTTTTAGGCGCGCGCCCATCTTAGGGCCTTTGGGTACAAGCGCATGCACGTCTTGGCCTCGCAGGGGGAAGATCGGCTTTTCCCATGTCGCGATCGTATCGAACTGGTTCTTGTTTGTTAGGAGTAAGGCGTCGTAGGTGGCTGGGGCTCCGTCATCATAGAGGGTCTGCCGGACTGTGGAGGGGGCCGTTAGGCGTTCCGGATGAGAGATGAGAGACATAACGGATTCGAGATGATGAGTTTCAGCTTTAGACAGGCGTAGGCTTTGCGCAGTGCTCGCGGGTTCTGCGTCAAGAAGCGCCGCAAGGCGTCGCAAGGCGGATGGGGGTGCGTTGAAGCTGGTTTCCGTTTCCAATAAGGCGCTCAGACGATCAAGGTTCGTGCAGTCCGGCAAAATTTCTTTCCAGATGTGGTGCCTGACAATTAAGGCGCAGGACGGATACGGGTTCGGGCTGGCCAGCATTTTTAGGGTTTCCCTGCCAATACGCTCGCGCGACAGGTGAGACAGGCACGGGGAAAGGTCAATGCAGGCCTGAAGCGAGGCCCGGTCGTAGCTGGCTGGGGCAAGCTGTGCATAAAAACGGAAAAAACGCAGAATCCGCAAATGGTCTTCTTGGATGCGGGCGCAGGGATC
>JBFWLD010000102.1:0-7153 GCA_050252315.1 Bdellovibrionales bacterium | reverse complement strand
GGCCTACGCGGACCGTTACCGGCATGTGCGTTTCGGGGTCTTTGCCAAGCTCGCGCGGGGCCATGCCCTGACCTGCGGCTTCGTCCTTGGCGCTGCCTGCGACGGCCAGCGGGCGCGGGTTTTTGCAGGTCGGGTAATTCGAGCATCCGATGAAGGCTCCGAATTTGCCCAGTTTTAATCCCATGCGTCCGTCCGCGCACAAGGTGCAGGCGCGCGGGTCGTGTCCGTCTTCTTGCGGCGGGAAAAAGTGCGGGCCCAGCGCCTCGTCAAGCGCGTCGATCACGTCTGAGACTTTTAGGTCGGCTGTGCCTTCGATCGCTTTGGAGAAGTTCGTCCAGAACTCGGTCATGACGTTTTTCCACGGCAGGCGGCCTCCGGAAATTTCGTCCAGCTTTTCTTCAAGGTCTGCCGTGAAATCATATTCGACATAGGTGCCGAAGAAGTTTTTCAAAAAGGCTGTGACAATGCGGCCTCTGTCCTCCGGGATGAAGCGCTTTTTTTCCAGCCGGACATAGTCGCGGTCTTGGAGTACCTGCATAATGCTGGCGTAAGTCGAAGGGCGGCCTATGCCGAGTTCTTCCAGCTTTTTGACGAGAGCGGCTTCGCTGTAGCGTGGCGGCGGTTGGGTGAAATGTTGCTCCGGCGTGATGCCTTTTTTCGTCAGCGCGTCGTTTGTTTTGACTGGTGGCAGGCGGTGGTTGGTTTCGTCCTTTTCGGAATCTTCGTCGCGCTCGTCCGCATAAAGCTTGAGCCAGCCGTCGAACACGACGGTCGATCCTGTCGCCCGGAAGGTTGCTTTTTGATCGCCTTGGATGTCCACCGAGACTTGGTCGAGGACTGCGCTGGCCATTTGGCTGGCCATCGTGCGCTGCCAGATCAACGTATAAAGTTTCAGCGCGTCGCCATCCAGATAGCGGGCGACTTGGTCCGGGCGGCGGGCAAGGTCGGTGGGGCGGATGGCTTCGTGCGCTTCCTGTGCGTTCTTGGCCGTTGATTTGTAGATACGCGGCGCATTGGGCAGATAGTCTTTGCCGAAATCTTGAGCGATAACGTTTCGCGCGGCGCTGACGGCTTCCGTGGAGAGGGCTACGCCGTCCGTACGCATATAGGTGATGAGGCCAACCGTGTCGCCGCCAATGTCCACGCCTTCATAAAGCTGTTGCGCAAGGCGCATGGTTCGGGTTGCGCCCAGCCCAAGCTGGCGCGAGGCGGCTTGTTGCAGCGTTGAGGTGGTGAAAGGCGGGTAGGGGTTGCGCTTGGTTTGTTTTTTCTCGACCGGGCCGACCTTATAGCTCAACTTTTCAAGCATCAGCAGCGTGGCGGTGGCTTCGGCTTGCGTGCCAATTGCGAATTTATCGAGTTTTTTGCCGTCTAGATGCGTCAAATGGGCGGGCAGGAGGCTTCCGTTTTGAGTTAAAAACTGGCCTTCGAGGGTCCAGAATTCGCGTGGTTTGAAGATTTCAATCTCGGATTCCCGGTCGCAGATCAGGCGGAGCGCCACGGATTGGACTCGTCCTGCCGAGCGGGAGCCCGGCAGCTTGCGCCACAGGACTGGAGACAGTGAAAAACCGACCAGATAATCCAATGCACGGCGGGCCATATAGGCATCGACAAGGCTTTGGTCGATGTCGCGCGGATGGGCGACGGCATCCAAAACGGTTTTTTTGGTGATTTCGTTGAAGGTGACCCGGTGGACAGGTTTGGACTTTAATAGTTTTTTTTCTTTGAGCAGTTCAAGTACATGCCACGCAATGGCTTCCCCTTCGCGATCAGGGTCAGAGGCGAGATAGACTTCATCGGCGGCTTTGACGGCCTTCGTGATTTCTGAGACGGGTTTCGAGGCGCGATCGCCTAATTCCCAATCCATGGCAAAATCTTCGTCCGGGCGGACCGAGCCGTCTTTGGGCGGCAGGTCGCGGATATGCCCAAACGAGGCCAGAACCGTATAGTCAGAACCCAGATATTTGTTAATGGTTTTCGCCTTGGCTGGCGATTCCACGATGACGACTTTATGCGACACTCTATTATACCTTACTTTAGATGCGTTACGCCCTCTATCCCGCCAGCGCCACGCAGTTTCCGGACTGTCTTTCCAGCCTGCCCGCAAGCTCCAATTCCAGCAAAATAGTATGTACCAGAGGCAATGACAATTGACACTCCCGGACCAATTCGTCAACACAAACCGGTGAAGTGCTTAGATTCATTAGAATTTCTTCCCTTGCGGCGGGGAGCTGAGCTTCGTCTAAACGCGGTTTTGCGTCTTCGAAGGGCTGGGAATCCTTTTCGCTAAAAAGGGTTTTGGGGGCATTCAGATGGGTTAAAACGTCTTGTGCCGTTTCTGTCAGGATCGCGCCTTGCCGCAATAAGTCGTTCGTTCCATTCGCGCGAGGGTCCAGCGGTGATCCCGGCACGGCAAACACATCGCGGCCTTGCTCAAGCGCCATGCGGGCTGTTATTAGGGAGCCGGAACGTTGGGCGGCCTCTACGACGATGATCCCAAGGCTGAGGCCTGAAATAAGCCTGTTGCGACGGGGGAATAACGTGGCTTGTGGTTTCGTTCCCATGGGCTGGTCGGACAGGATGCAGCCGCTTTCGATGATTTGTTCGTAAAGGCCTTTGTTCTCTTCTGGATAGACCACATCCACCCCGCCCGCAAGAACAGCGGTCGTGCCGGTAAGTAGGGCCTTTTTATGGGCTGCCGTGTCGATGCCGCGGGCCAGACCCGAGGTGATGATATAGCCTTTGACCCCTAGATCATACGCAAGGCGTTCCGCCATTTTTCGGCCATTCAGTGATGCGTTGCGCGCACCGACAATGCCGAGAGATTCCTTTAACAGCAGGGACGGGTGGCCCAAGACGGCGATGACGGGCGGGGCGTCTTCGATTGCAGCCAGCGGTTCAGGGTAGTCCGGCTCGCACTGATACAAGAATCGCCCCTTAAGCCGGGTAAGGTTGTCGATTTCCTTTTGTGCCTGCTCCAACGTGTAGGGCTTCAGGGGCGCGGCTTGGCCGCCACGTCGGGAAAGGTCCGGGATTCTCTCTAGCGCGGCACTGGCTGAGCCGCACATTTCCATCAATTTGTGAAAGGTAATCGGCCCGATCCGGTGGGTCCGGGATAAGCGAAGCCAATCAAGGCGTTCTTTATCGGTGAGGGAGCGCCTTTTCATTTATCGTTTTCACCTTATTTCTTACCGTCAATGTGAGGTTCGGTTCCCTGAGCCAGACGGTGGATATTGGGAAGATGGGTGTAGGTGATAAGCAAAATCATGAGGCTGGCAACCCAGAGGATGGGCTCTTCATGAAAAACGAAGAACCAAACCGGCAAATAGGCGGCGGCGATCAGCGCACTGAGCGACGAAATGCGCAGCAGATAGGCGCAAACCAGCCATGAGAACATACTCGCCACCGCCACATAAGGGGTAAGTGCAAGCAAAGCGCCCAATGCCGTTGCGACGCCTTTGCCGCCTTTGAATTTAAGCCAGACGGGGAAAATATGCCCGACGAGCGCGGCAATAGCGGCAAACGGCGCGGCTTGCTCGGCCCAAATAACGGGAAGGAGAACGGCCAGCGTACCTTTAAGCATATCAAGCAACAGGGTCAAAACGGCCAATTCTTTCCGCCCTGTGCGGAGTACGTTAGTGGCCCCGATATTGCCGGAGCCGATGTCGCGGATGTCGCCTTCTCCGGCGAAGCGCGTGATTAATAAGCCGAAGGGGATACTGCCCAGCAGATAGGCGATGACGGAGAAACAGACGATTTCTAGCATGCAACTCTCTCTCTTTATTTTGGAACCTGTTGGACAGGGGTTCGACCTCAGATTAACAAACGATAAATGGAATGCCAGCCTTTGCTGGCATGACGGCATTTTTAGCGATCTTTCCTTATACCCCTTAACCCGATTTAGGGGTTCTGACCTGATGATGGCGATCCGAAGACCATGACTCGTTTTTAGGAAAGCAGGAGATCCAGACACGCCATGCGTGCCGCAACGCCCATTTCCATTTGTTCGAAGATGACACTATACTGTAAATCATCCGCAAGTTCACTAGTGATTTCCACGCCTCGATTTATGGGAGCCGGGTGCATAACGATCACGTTTGGTTGGGCCGGGCGCAGACGTTCGTGGGTCAGGCCATATAAGGCATGATACTCCGCGTCACTCATCGTGTGTTCGCCTTCGGCAAGGCGCTCGTTTTGGATGCGCAACATCATGACGGCATCAGCGTCCGCAACGGCGCTTTCGAAGCTTTCGCATGTCACGACGCCCAATGATTCCTGATCCGGCATCATAAAATGTGGAGGGGAAAAGAAACGGACTTCGGCACCCATTTTGCCCAGAAGCAAGGCATTGGAACGGGCCACGCGGCTGTGTTTGATGTCTCCGCAAATCGCGACTTTCAGCCCTTCGATCCGGCCTTTGTGCCGCCAAAGCGTTAGGGCGTCCAAAAGGGCTTGGGTCGGATGCTCGTTTTTGCCGTCGCCCGCATTGATGACCGAACCTTCGACATAATTGGTCGCTAATTTAACGGCTCCGTCTTCGCTGTGGCGGATCACGAAGGCATCAACCCGCATAGCGTTGATGACTCGCATCGTGTCGGAGAATGTTTCCCCTTTATTCATCGAGCTTGTCGTTGACGTGAAATTGACCACATCGGCCCCAAGGCGTTTCGCCGCAACCTCAAAAGAGGTGCGCGTACGCGTCGAGTTTTCAAAGAACATATTGACCACAATTTTGCCGCGCAGCCGGTCCAATTGTTTTTCATTCGTACGGTTGCTGTCCGCGTATTTGTTGGCCAATTTTAAGATGGTTTCGATGTCGTGGCGGGAAAGAGGCTCAATGCCGTACAGATGGCGGTGGCTAAAGTGGGAAGACATTTAAATGCAGCCTTTTGCAGTTGGGGTCGTTTGTTTTTTAGGGAATATAATCCCCTGACTTCTATGATACAAATGTATTTGCGTTTTTAGCTCTTAACAACAGCCACGGCCTTGTATAGAAGGGAAGCATGATTTACCCGTCCCAAGATGATATTATCCGCGTTTTAGCGTCTATCCCCGTTCCCGGCACCGATGCGACCATCGTGTCGGCAGGGTTGATTTCCGACCTTTCCGCCAAGGAAGAGCTGGGGGGCCTGCATGTTCAACTCGTTTTGGAGATCGTTCCCGAAGAGGCCGGAAAGATGGAGGATCTGCGGAAAATGGCTCAGATCGCCATTAAATCCGTGGAGGGCGTTTCTAAGGCAACGGTTATTTTGGCCGCCCACAAGTCGTCGCCGGACGCGCAAAAGCCGGTGCGATCCAAATCCGAGGTTTTCCGCCAATTGCTCCCGGAAGGCGTGCGTAATGTTATGGCTGTCGCATCTGGTAAAGGCGGTGTCGGTAAATCTACGACTGCTGTTAACCTTGCTTTGGCCTTGGCCGGGACGGGCCTGAAAGTCGGGCTTTTAGATGTTGACGTTTACGGGCCTTCGGTGCCGCGTATGCTGGGCGTTCAAAAAGAGGTGGCTCAAGACGAACAGGGTAAGCTTTTGCCCCACCAGACACATGGGCTGGCTTCTATGTCCATCGGTTATCTCGTCCCCGAAGATTCACCTATGATCTGGCGTGGCCCCATGGTTCACGGCGCGATCAAGCAGATGCTTTACGATGTGGCTTGGGGCGAAATGGATGTTCTGGTTTTGGATATGCCCCCCGGTACCGGTGATGCCGCTTTGTCGGTTGCGCAATTGGCGCCGCTGACCGGTGCTGTTATCGTTTCGACTCCACAGGATATTTCTTTGCTCGACGTTCGAAAGAGCATTGCTATGTTCCAAAAGGTCAACGTGCCTATTCTCGGCATGATCGAAAATATGAGCTATTTCGAATGTCCGCATTGTCATCAACGCACCGATATTTTCGGCCATGGTGGCGCGTGTCAGGATGCCGTCCGGTTGGAGATTCCCTTTTTAGGGCAGTTGCCTTTGGATTTGTCGGTGAGGGAATCCTCGGATCGTGGGGAGCCAATCGTTTTAAGCGAGCCCGAGGGTCATATTGCTCAGTGCTATGTCGGTATTGCTCAGGCTTTGCGTGAACATTTTACGCAGGCGCGGTGAGGGGCTCGTACCCCCGTTCTATTCACCTCGGTAAAACTTATTCAGGATTTCCAACAAGCGGTTCGGGCGGATCGGCTTATACATATAATCGTCCATGCCAATCGCCAGACAACGGTCTTTATCGCCCTGCATCGCATCGGCGGTTAGCGCAACAATCGGCGTGTGACGTCCTATCCCTTTTTCATAGGCGCGGATATGTTCTGTGGCTTCGAAGCCGTCCATCTCCGGCATTTGGCAATCCATCAGGACTAAATCAAAGGTCTGGTTTTTAATCTGGTGGATTGCTTCAAGTCCGTGCTTGGCAAAGCTGACGTTGCAGCGCAATTTTTCAAGCATCGTTTTCATGAGCAGTTGGTTGACTTCCTGATCCTCAACCAGCAAAACACGCATATTCGGGAAGGTTTCTATGATATTTTTCTTTTCAGGATTTTTTTGCGATTCGATTTCGGGGTGCAGGGTGAGGCGGGTGACAAGCCCGATTTTTTCTAAAGATTCTTTGTGGTGCCACAGGTAACTGAGCATGTCGAACATATGCGACGGATAGGCTGGTTTATTCAAGATTCCGGCGATGCGCGCCCGGTGTAGATCGTTCGGATCCAGCGGTTTGCCGGATGGCGCATGCAAAATCGTAATAAGCGGCTCGGTCATCGGAATTGCATTCGCTTTTTCGACGAGGTTGAGCCATGCGTCTTTCGGTAGTTCTGAATCGACCAGCAGAATTTGATAGGGATCCCCTGAGGTAAGCCCTGTAGCCATGGCTCCAAGAAGAGATTCCGGTGTGGTATGCGCTTGGGCGTGGATGCCCCAGCTTTTTAGATAACTGATTAGAATGTCTTGAGACGGGCCGTAGGATTCATAGATAAGGGCGCGGGCTGAGGCCAGACTATCGTCCTTTTCGCGCGTCATCGGATGGGAGTAATCGTCCGGTAGTGGTATATCGAACCAGAAGGTCGATCCTTTACCAAGAAGGCTTTTAACGTTGATCGAGCCGTTCATCAGGCCTACCAACTTTTTGCTGATCGTCAGGCCTAGGCCTGTTCCGCCGAAGCGACGCGTCGTCGATT
>JBFWLD010000101.1:0-7213 GCA_050252315.1 Bdellovibrionales bacterium | reverse complement strand
ATCGTCATCCCGGTGTAAACCGGGATCCAGGCCCGAACCCAAAACATCATCCAAGGCCGTGGGTTTTATGCTGGATCCAATCCGACCCTTCCGTCTTCCTATTGCCTTTCCCTTAAAGAACCAATCCCCTGCCGTTGTCACAATCCCGGACGCCCCTTTTTCAGGGGCGATCCGGAATCCCATTTTTCAATCTTGCTAATAGTCCCTAATCCCCAAGCAACCACTTAATATCATCCTGATTGAGCGCCGCCGCCGCCGAAGGATTATCCCCGAACAAGGCATTAGCCAAATCAGCCTTGCGGGCCTGTAATTCCAGAATACGTTCCTCGACCGTGCCCTCGGCAATCAGCTTGTACACGAAAACCGGTTTAGTCTGCCCGATGCGGTGGGCACGATCAGTCGCCTGATTTTCAACCGAAGGGTTCCACCACGGGTCATAGTGAATGACCGTATCGGCGGCGGTCAGGTTCAAACCGGTGCCGCCAGCCTTCAGACTGATGAGGAAGAGAGGCACCTCGCCATTTTGGAACCGGGTCACGGGGGTGACGCGATCCTTGGTCGTACCGCGCAGTTCAACAAAAGGAATGCCGATGTTCTGAACAGCAGGCTTAATCAAATCGAGCATGCTGGTGAATTGGGAGAAAAGCAAAATCCGCCGACCATCCTCGATTAAGGTCGGCAGCATCTCCATCAGCTCTTCCAGCTTAGCCGAGGATTCCACATTACGCGCAGCCTCCAAATTCACAAGCCGAGGATCGCAGCAGGTCTGCCGCAGTTTCAGCAAAGCATCCAAAATAACAATCTGGCTTCGCGCCAAGCCCTTGGCGGCAATTTCCTCGCGCACGCGTTCGCTCATAACGTTGCGAACGGTTTCGTACAGATCGCGTTGATCGTCGGCCAGCGTGACGCGGCGAATGATTTCCGTTTTGGGCGGCAGCTCCTTGGCCACTTCGGTTTTAAGGCGGCGCAGAACAAAAGGCCTCAACCGCCGAGCCAGCAAATCCTTGCGATCGGGGTCTTCTCCTTTTTCGATAGGATTGCGGTAATGCCGCGAAAAATCGCGATGGTCGCCGAGCAATCCGGGCATCAGGAACGTAAAGATAGACCAAGCCTCGCCCAGATGATTTTCAACCGGCGTACCGGTCAGGCACAGGCGTTGGTCAGCCTGAAGTTCGCAGGCCGCCTGAGTCATCTTGGCCGAAGGATTCTTGATGGCCTGCGCTTCATCCAAAATGACAATCGACCATTTGTGCTTGGCCAAATCTTCCTTGTCGCGCGATAAAAGCGGATAGGTGGTAAAGACCAAATCGACGGACGCAATTTTCTTGTGGCTCTTCAAGCGATCCTTGCCGTGCAGGGTCAGCAGCTTGAGATCAGGCGTAAACCGCGCGGCTTCGGATTGCCAGTTGGCGATCAGGCTGGTCGGCATGATAATCAGCGCGGCCTGCTCAAGCTTACCCTTATCTTTTTGGGATTGGATATAGGCAAGGGTCTGCACGGTTTTGCCAAGGCCCATATCGTCGGCCAGAATCCCGGAAAGTCCATAAGAGCCAAGGAAATGCAGCCAATTATACCCGTCCACCTGATAATGCCGCAGCGTGGTTTGTAGCGATTTGGGCAACGCCGTTTTCTTGATCCCTTCAAAATCGCCGAGCTTTTCAACGATCTTGCGCAACTTCCCTTCGCCGATCCAGCGTTTGCGCGTAATGGCTTCCAGCTTTAAGAAGGCGGCGGTTAAATCCATGGAGACGCGCAACTGCCCCTCATCGTCGAGCGCCTTATCGTCAAACAATTCAACCAGAGTCTTCAAAATGGTGTAAATCCGATCGGCGGGCAGGGCGACATGCCGTCCGTCGGGTAACGGCGCATAGCATTTGTCGGTGTGAAGGAGATGCTCAATATCGGCGGGCGAACGTATTTTCTTAATCATCCCGACCAAGACCGGCAAAAGCGGCACGCGTTGGCCGCCGACGGAAATGCCCAAATCCATCGAAAACCACCAATCGCCTTTTTGGGTAAAGGAAGCGTCGATTTCTTCGGAATCAGGCTCAAGGATGGTACCTTGAAGGTCGATGTCGGCTTGAATATCGAACCCACGCTCACGCAAGTCCGGAGCCGAGCGATGCATAAAGTCGAACCAAAACCAAGGGGAAACCGGCTCTGGCGGCGACAGAGGCGTCCCAGCCTGATAAAGGGATTTTGTCGTAGAAGGACAAAGAGTCAGTCCCAACTTTTCCAGCCGGGCCAGCGCCGTATTTTCCGCTTTTTCATGGCGTTGACAAAGTAGGATCTTACCGTCTTGAAGAGACGGATAGTAAAGGTTGGTATCATCCGGCATGACTCGCACGCCGTCATAGTCAAAGCATAAAAGCGCCTGCGTCACATAATCCGTTTTTTCGTTTCCGGCCAAGGCGGTTTGGGTCAGCAGGATTTTGGGAACCGGGGTCTTAGGCTTGCTTTTTCCTTGAACGACTTCATAGGGCGTGGGAACCTTTACGCCGGTATTGGTAAGGCGTTTGCGGACGATGGCGGCCTCCTGTTCATTGACGGCAGGCGCAGCCAGAAAAGCGCTTAAAAGGTGCGGCGCTTCCGGGCAAAGCAAAGGCCCGACTGTGTGCGTCTCGGGGTCCAGATACCATGGGCTTGCCATGTTCAAAACCAAAAGCCCCCCTTGAACAGGACGGATCGTGGGGCGTTGAGTCCCGTCGGTGCGCCATTCCCAGGAAAGTTCACCGTCGATAGGCTCGCCATAGGTCAGGGCTTGCGTGCATTCCTCATCTAAAAAGGCGCGTCCGGTCTGCACGACGCGGCGCAGGTAATGATTGATGGCCTGCGCATCGTTGGGCAGTTCCCACGCCAACGCGCCGCTGACAAATTTGGACCCGTCGATAACGTCCAGCAAGGCGCGGTCTTCGTCTGTCAGAATCCGAGGGCTTTGCTTGAGGGCGATCATCTGCCCAGAGGTCAAAACCCGTTTCCGGCTCCAATTCCCATCCTTTAATTTGTGCTGAAGCGCAGGGATAACCAAAACGCTGGTCTGAATTTCTTCGTCTATCACGATGTGATAGATCAGCCGATCTTCGCTTTCTTCGACTGTCTCCTGTGTTTCGACGTGTTCCATTTGTTCAAGCCAAGCCACTAATTTGGGCGACAGGGCAGGGGCCGCGCGTGCGGTCTTCACCGTCTTGGCCGTCCCCGGACCGATCCGTTCGTGTTGGCGGCTTTCTTTTGCGATGGCTTCATATAAAGCGGCAACGGCATGTTTGCACATATAGCCGACGGGGCAGGTGCATTCGCCCTCAATCTCGACCATGCCATATCGTTTTTCGATGGTTACCGTGACTTGATAGGGAGTCTTGGCCGATCCTTGAACCAGCGCCGTGATCCGATCGCCTTTGGGCGAGATTTCGATTTCTTTGACGTTGCCTTGTGTTTGGCAAATGCGTCCCCGGTTTGTGTCGCGCGCGTCGAAGTTCCGGGCAATGTCCTGACTGTTGAAAAGCACAATAAAGCCGCCTTGAATCTGGTGAATGGCGCAGGATACTTGCCCGCGCCTCTCATTTCAAGCCGTTTAACCTGAAAGGGTAAAGAATACCCCCCATCCCATCACTTTTCTCCCGATCCCATTTATCTCAATCCCCAACGTTGTCATCCCGGACGCCCCTTTTTCAGGGGCGATCCGGGATCCCATTTTGTTTATTGCCGCAGCCGTTTACCACAGCCCCATCAGGTCTTTCACCTCACGCAGCTTAGCCTGCGTCAACCCATTGGCCTTTTCCGCACCCTTAGCCAAAATAGCGTCAATCTCAGTCGGATCGGCCATCAGCTCGCGCATGCGATCGGTAATAGGGATCAGCTTAGAAATGGTCAGATCGGCCAATTCCTTTTTAAAGGTCGAGAACTGCGCCCCGGCCTGAGCGTTAAGCACGTCCTGAACGCCGGTATCCGCCATCGCTGCATAGATCGTGACAAGGTTCAGCGCTTCGGGCCGAGCCTCCAATTCCTTAACCGTCTCCGGCAAAGGCTCTGGATCGGTCTTGGCCTTACGGATTTTTAGCATGATCGTGTCGGCATCGTCGGTCAGGTTGATGCGCGAATAATCGGAGCTGTCCGATTTGCTCATCTTCTTGCTGCCGTCGCGCAGCGACATGACCCGCGTAGCCTCGCCCATAATCAGCGGCTCGGGAATAGGGAAGTACGCGCCATACCGATTGTTAAAAGCGATCGCAACATCGCGGGTCAGTTCAAGATGCTGCTTTTGGTCTTCGCCCACGGGCACATGGGTCGCATGATAAATCAAAATATCGGCAGCCATCAAAATGGGATAGGAGTAAAGCCCCAGCAGTTGCAGGTCGCGGTTTTTCCCAGCCTTATCCTTGAACTGGGTCATGCGGTTCATCCACCCCAGAGGGGTCAGGGTGCTTAAAATCCAGCTCAGTTCAGTATGGGCAGGCATACAGCTCTGCACGCAAAGACAGCTTTTGGAAACGTCGATCCCGGCGGCGATGTAGGCACAGGCCACCTCGCGAATAGCTTTCTTAAGCGTGGCGGGGTCCTGCGGGATCGTCAAAGCATGAAGATCGACGACGCAGTAATAACATTCATATTCATCTTGAAGCTTGACCCAGTTTTTCAGCGCACCGAGATAATTGCCAAGATGAAGGTTACCTGTCGGCTGCATGCCGGAAAAAATGCGTTTCATAAGAAAGTCTCCTTGGAAGGTCGAAAAAGTCGGAAGTGCGTCAAAAAAAGCGGATCAACGCCATCGTCCGTCTTTAAAGGAAATCAAACTTCTAAAACCCGTCATGTTCCCGATCCATTCTTTAAAAGGCGGCACGCCATTTCTTTGAGCCTTGCCGCACCGGTGAGCTGTAATAACACAGCATAAAGTACGCAGGAAAGCCCAATTATCAAGGTTAACCCTACGATTTCACCGGAAAAGCCTCGCCCGTGAAAGAAAAAGTCCAACTCCTGCACCGCGAAATAGGTGCCGCCCGCCATTGCTGCCCCACAAACAGCCAAGCGCGGCAGACAGCGCGCCAATTCGCTATCCATCACCCGGTGCCCGCGCCGCCGCAAAGCCAGATAAAGCAGCCCGGCATTGGTCCAAGTAGCCAAGCTGGTGGCGAGGGCCATGCCGACATGCGCCATTGAGGACAGAAGCAGCAAGGCAACGGAAATATTCACCACCATACAGGTAATCGCGATTTTAACAGGCGTGCGCGTATCTTGGTGCGCGAAAAAGCGGGAGGCAAAAACCTTCGCCAAAAGAAAGCCGGGGATTCCGCAAGCATAAGCCCCGAGCGCCAGCGCCGTCTGAGCGGTATCGTCGGCAGAAAACCGTCCATGTTCGAACAAGGTCTGAATAATCGGCGCTGCCGCAATCCCCAGCCCGATGGCCGCAGGCACACCGAGCGTCAAACAGAATTGGATGGCGCGGCTGGTATAGTGCCGCACTTTTTCGTCATCGCCGTTCGTCTGATGCTTGGACAGGATGGGCAGCAGGGTCGTCGCCACGGCAATCCCAATAATCCCAAGCGGCAGTTGGTTGAGCCGATCCGCATAATAAAGGTAGGAAACCGCGCCGGTCGGCAACATCGAAGCCAGAATCGTCGTCAGCAGCAAATTGATCTGCGTGGCCCCAGCCCCGACGGCCCCCGGCCCAATTTGCGTAAACAGCCTCTTGCATGCGCGCGTCATGTGGGGCCAAACCAGCGGAATAAAGGCCTTAGCGCGGTAACAACTGATGGCCAGCCACGCCGCCTGCGTCACGCCGGAGATCGTCGTCGCCCACGCCAGAGTCTCCCCGACATTCCAGTCAAAAAGGGTCGTCATATAAAGCCCGGCGATCATGACAATATTGAGCATAATCGGCGCGGCAGCGCCAGGCGCGAACCTTCCGCGAGCATTCAAAACCCCGCTTTGAAGCGCGGTAATGGAAATGAACAAAAGATAAGGAAACGTAATCCGGCTGTAATGGACGGCTAAAGCGAACTTGTCGGGTTCATCGTAAAAGCCCGGCGCGATCACGCGCAACACCCACGGCATCGCCAGCATAACAGCCACGCAAAAAGGCGTCAGGATCGCGATCATCGAGGACAAAGCCAGCGCCGCAAAATCCTGCGCCGCGTCATCGCCGTTCTTTTCCTTTTCCTCGGTATAAAGCGGCACGAACGCAGCGGAAAAAGCGCCCTCGGCAAACAGGCTGCGAAACAGGTTGGGCAGCCGTTGCGCGACAAAGAACGCATCAGCCATCGCCCCCGCGCCAAGGAAGTTAGCGGTCAGAGTGTCACGAATAAACCCGGCGATGCGACTAATCATGGTAAAGCCGCTGACGGTAAAAAGGGCGCGCGCGAAACTCATGTCAGGGCGAAGCGTAAAGATAAAGCTGATAGTAAATGCAGCCGCAAAGGGTCAAACACAAAGCGGGCGCAAACGGAAACTCCTTAGAGCCGGTAAAATGCTTCCAAACGATTCCAAGAACGACGCCAATGACGCCGGAGAAAACAAGGAACCAAGGGATCATCATGAGGGGCAGCCACAGCCCGGCAGCGGCAAAAAACTTCACATCGCCGAGGCCGAGCATTTCCTGCTTACGAAGTTTACTGTAGCCGATAGCCAAAAGCAGACCGAGGCCCAGCAACCCCGCCGCGCCGACAAGGCCGAGGAAAACATCGCCATGCCCGACAATAAGAGCGGCAATCCCGAGTAAGGCGACAAGCACATTCAGCTCATCCGGGATAAGTCCGAAAGAAAAGTCGATAAGGCTGATAGCTGCCAAAATACCCAGCATGAGGCAGATAGGGATCATAACCGAGGACCACCCGGCCAACGCCACAGCAACGCCGCCTAAAAGAAAGCCGACAAGCTCGACCACAGGCTGAGGCCAAAGGCCGGTCCGTTTCCCACAAGGGCAGGGGAACTTGAGCGGGTTTGGCCGCAGGAGCCAGCCGAACAGGGGAAAATATTCATATACTTGAAGCGGGCGCATACAAAAGACGCAGTGAGGCTTACGGCTTTCGCCGGGCAGGCGATCGGCGGAGCGGTACCCGAAATGGGTCGCCAAAGAGGCCGCGACAAGAGAGATGGCACCCCCCTTAGCTAAATCAGCCAGCATAGGTAAAAAATCCTGATCCAAATCGAACATGAGACGCTTTCTAGTTATCAACTCGCTCCAAGGGGGGCCTTGGCGAAGAATCGTTTATTGACCATT
>JBFWLD010000100.1:0-7241 GCA_050252315.1 Bdellovibrionales bacterium | reverse complement strand
AGCTCGTTTGCCGGTATCGCTGCCGACACGCCTTTTTACAATATCCTTCTTGGCCTGTGCATTCTGATCGGGCGGTTCGGGCTGATCTTGCCGCTCGTCGCCATCGCAGGGTCTATGGCCCCTAAAAATGTCGCCCCGCCCTCCCAAGGCACTTTGGATACAACCTCGCTGCTCTTTTCCGTTCTGTTGGTCTTTATCGTTATCCTGATCGGCGCGCTGACCTATATCCCCGCGCTGGCCTATGGCCCAATTGCCGAACACTTCCATCTTCTTTCCTTGATGGAGGCGACATGAAAACCAAACCCGCCCAGTTTCGCCCCGTCAAATTCAAAAAAATAGCGAACTGCTTTAAGGTCGCTTTTTTAAGGCTATCCCCGCTGCACCAGCTTCGCAACCCGATTATGTTCGTCGTCTATGTCGGGGCGATTTTTACGAGCATCGACTTTCTGGTCAATCTGGGGCAGGACCATATGGTCTTTTACGCCTCGATCCCACTCGTGATCTGGCTCACGGTTTACTGCGCGAATTTTGCGGAGGCTTATGCCGAAGAACGCGGTAAGGCTCAAGCCGTTTCCATGAAACGAGCGCGGCGCGATATTCAGGCCAAAAAAATACTGGCGATGAATGCGCCTAACCATTTTTCGATTATTCCCGCCAATCATCTGGTCACAGGGGATCTGGTCGTCGTGGAAGAAGGCGACTTTATCCCGGCGGACGGTCAGGTCGTTCAAGGCATCGCCACGGTCGATGAAAGCGCTATCACCGGGGAAAGCGCGCCCGTCATCCGGGAGTCAGGAGGCGACCGCGACGCGGTTACCGGTGGCACGCGCCTTCTTTCCGACACGTTGATTATCCGGATCACGGCTCAGCCGGGGGAAAGCTATCTGGATAAAATGATCGAAATGGTCGAAGGCGCGTCGAGGCAAAAAACGCCGAACGAAGTGGCGCTCGGTCTGCTTTTATCGGCGCTGAATCTGCTTTTCCTTGTGGCGTGCGCGACCTTATATCCTTATTCCAGCTTTGCGGTGGAACGCGAAGGCTATGGCGAGCCGCTCAACCTTTCCATCCTCGTAGCGCTATTCGTGTGTATCGCGACGACGACCATCAGCGGTTTGTTGTCTGCGATCGGAATTGCCGGAATGAACCGTTTGATGAACGCCAACGTCATTGCGTCGTCAGGACGCGCCGTGGAAGCTGCCGGAGACGTCAACATCCTGCTTCTCGACAAAACCGGCACCATCACGCTGGGCAATCGCAAGGCCGTTGCCTTTATCCCCGCCAAGGCCGTTTCCCTGCGCCAGCTTATCTCGGCGGCGCTTTTAGCTTCGCTGGCCGACAACACGCCCGAAGGCCGGAGCATTACGGACCTCGCCTTAACCCGTCATGGGTTCTCCAAACCCGAAATGCCGGAGAACTCGACCTTTGTGCCTTTTTCCGCCGACACGCGGGTCAGCGGCCTGCAACTTCCGGATCGCGCCTATCTCAAAGGCGCGGGCGACGCCATCAACGAACATATCAAACAAGAAGGCGGCTTTATCCCCGAAGATCTGGTCGAGGAAATGGAAAGCATCTCCATTCAAGGCGGAACGCCGCTAGTTGTTGCTCAGGATTCACAAGTCTTGGGGTTGATCCACCTCAAAGACGTGGTCAAGTCCGGCATCAAGGCGCGTTTAGCCGCTCTGCGCCGGATGGGTATTCGCAGCATCATGATTACCGGCGACAATCCCCTGACTGCCGGAGCCATCGCTGCCGAAGCCGGGGTTGACGATTTTATCGCCCAAGCCACGCCGGAAACCAAGCTCGACTATATCCGTAAAATGCAGGATCAGGGTGAATTGATCGCCATGGTCGGGGATGGCACCAATGACGCACCAGCGCTCGCACAGGCTGATGTCGCCGTGGCCATGAATACCGGGACGCAGGCCGCCAAAGAAGCGTCGAACATGATCGACCTTGAATCCAACCCCACCAAGCTCATCGAAATTGTCGAGATTGGCAAACAGCTTTTGATGACGCGCGGGTCCCTTACAACCTTCAGCCTCGCCAATGACATCGCCAAATATTTTGCGATCCTGCCCGCCGTCTTTGTCGGCACCTATCCGGGGATGGCCAAGCTGGACATCATGCACCTGTCCAATCCCCATCATGCTATTCTCAGTTCGCTGATCTTCAACGTCATCATCATTTCAACGCTTATCCCCTTGGCCTTGCGCGGGGTAAGCTATCGCCCGGTCGGCGCGGACAGCCTTTTACGCCGGAATCTATTTTTCTATGGACTTGGCGGGGTTATCGCGCCCTTTATCGGCATCAAGCTGATTGACCTTCTTTTATCGCTGATTACCGGAGGGACGATCTGATGCGCCACCTTCGCCCGACGCTTTCGCTGCTGATCTTGATGACTCTTCTGACCGGCCTTCTCTATCCCGCCTTGGTCTGGGTCGTGGGGCAAATGCTGTTTCCAACGCAGGCCAAAGGGAGTCTGATCTATGAAAAAGGTCAGGTTATCGGATCCAGCTTGATCGGCCAGCCTTTTAGCTCCGACGCCTATTTTTGGTCGCGGCCCTCCGCCACGCAAGGGCATGCCTATCAATTCATGGCCTCAGGCGGCAGCCAGCTTAATCCCGCCAGCCCTATCCTGCTGGAAACCGTGCGGGCGCGCGTGCTGGCCCTTCGCGCCAAGCATCCGGACAAAAAAGCCGAGCCCATCCCCGCCGATCTCGTCATGGCCTCTGGCAGTGGCCTTGACCCCCATATATCGTTAGAGGCCGCACGCTATCAAGCCGAACGGATTGCGCACGCCCGGCATATGAGCCTTGATGACGTGTACGCCCTGATCCTGCAAAAAACCAAAACACCGACTTTGGGCTTTCTGGGCCGTACGCGCGTTAATGTGCTTGAACTCAATTTAGCTCTTGATCAAAAAATTACGAGGGATGAATGATCGACGATACCCGCCCCTCTCCGGATTCGTTCCTGACGCTTGCGGATCAGGAGGAGAAAAAGGCCAAACGCGGCAAGCTTAAAATCTTCTTCGGAAGCAGCGCCGGGGTTGGCAAAACCTATAACATGCTCTCCGCCGCTCAGGAGATGCTGAAAAAAGGAACGCATGTCGTCATCGGCATTGTCGAGACGCATAAACGCCCCAATACCGAGCTACTCAAAGAAGGTCTGGAGGCGATCAAGCCGATTCAAGTACCGTATCGGGGACTTTTAATTCCGGAACTCGACCTCGACAAAGCGTTGGAACTGCGACCGCATACGATCTTGGTCGATGAGCTGGCGCACACCAATACGCCCGGATGCCGCCATCCCAAACGCTGGAACGACGTGATGGAGCTTTTGGACGCTGGCATCAACGTCATGACAACCCTGAACGTCCAGCATATTGAAAGCCTGAGTGACCTTGTCGCCGGATCCACCGGCATATGGGTCAAAGAAACCGTGCCGGACTCCGTCTTTGACATGGCCGACGACATCGTGCTTGTCGATATCGACACCGACGATCTTTTGAAACGCTTGCAGGAAGGTAATGTCTATATCGCACCGGACGCCAACCGACGTGCTGCGGAGAATTTTTTTAAAAAGGAAAATTTGAACGCGCTACGGCAACTGGCGCTACGCCGCACTGCGGAACGCGTGGATGCCGAACATGATCTGCTGGCTCATGGTATAGCCCGCGCACCGGTTTCCGATAAAATTCTCGTCTGCGTCGGACCGATCACTCATTCGGCGAAGCTGATCCGATCGGCCAAACGCATGGCCATGGCGCTCAAGGCACCATGGACGGCGCTGTATGTTGAAACCGGCGATCCGGAATCGCGCCGCAACCAAGAGTTCAGACGCTCGATCGAATTGTTTGAACGCATGGTCAACCGTCTGGATGGCACGATGATGACCATCCATGGCAGCGACATTCATGATGAAATCATTAGCTACGCCCGCAAAAACAAAATCACAAAAATCATTATCGGGAAGGATTCCCACTTCACCCTGCGCAACTTTTTTGAAGGCGTCCTTGTCAATCGAATTATCAAATCCAGTGGCAATATCGACGTTATCGTCATAACCGAAGAAGACGATGCACAGGATATGCAGCCCTGCTGCGCTTCGATGTTGACCGGGCTCAAACCCTTTTATTACCTTTTAACGCTATTGATGGTTGTTTCCTTCAGCGTTCCGGGGCTGTTTATGTCCAACCTGATTACCGGAACCGATCAGGCCTTGCTGTATCTTGCCGGGATTGTTCTCGTTGCCGAAAATTTCGGTCTTGGCCCGGCGATGTTTTACGCGCTGCTTGCCGCATCGACTTTTGTCGGCCTTTTTACGGACGAACATTATTTCCGCGAAACCGATACGCATGCCTATCTGACCACCTTTATCGTCATGCTGATTACCGGCTATTCCATTGCCAAGCAGTCCGCTAAACTTAAGGCGCAGGCCATTTCCTCGCGCATTCGCGAAGACCGGACGCGTTCGCTTTACGAATTGACAAAGAAGCTCACGGCGGCGCGGGGGCGGTTTCCCGTCGCCGATATTATGGCCTCCTATCTGACTAAGATCTATAACGTCAAAGTCTCCATCTGGATCACCGGGCAAGATGGTCGGCCTTCCGCCATCATCGGCGAGCTTCCCGAAACCAGCTATTATAAAGACCTTGGCGCGTTGCAATGGTGTCTGGACAACGGCAAAAACGCAGGGCACGGTACGGACACGATGCCCAGCGCAACCGGCTTTTATCTGCCGCTGACGACCAGTGCGGAAACCATCGGCGCTATTGGCCTTTATCCAGAGCCCGAGGATAAACTTTTTACCTTCGACGAAGTTTCCTCCATGGAAACACTGGCCAGCCTTTTATCTTCGGCGCTGGATCGGGTGCGCTCCGGCGAAATCGCTCAGCAGGCGTTAATCGAAAACGAAAACAAAAAAGTACGCGAGTCCTTGCTTTCGGCTTTTGGCGACAGTTTGCAAACGACCACTAAGTCCGTTGAAACCTCCATAGCGAACTTGCTTCGTGAGCCCGGAGCGATGCCTAAGATAGAGATTACCCCGCCAAAGGACTCCGCAGAACCGTCAAGCCCCACGCCGACCAGCTATAAACTCAATCATTTTGTCGATATGCGGTCGATTGAATCCGGCTCGGTTCAAACGAATAAAACGCCCTGCTCGATCCTGAATTTGGTCCAGACCTCGCTGGAGCGCATCCAACCAGCGGCTCAAAAATATGACGTTGTATTCCATATTCCCGACGAAATCCCGGACGTCCTTGTCGATGCAACGCTCACCACCCAACTTTTCATGCACATTCTCGAAAATGCCGTTCGTTTTTCGCCGGAAAGCAGCAAAATCACGATCACCGCGCAACGCTATGAAGGCGATGTCGAAATCAGTATCGAAGATGAAGGCTGCGGCTTTCCGGACGGCATGGAAAAGAAGATTTTTGACAAATTCTATGCCCTGTCCGACCTTCAAAATAATAAAAGCTTTGGGCTTGGATTAACCATAGCCTCCGGAATCGTCAGGCTACAGGGCGGTAAAATATGGGCGGAAAACCGTCCAAACGGAGGCGCCAAAATTTCTTTTACCCTACCACTGGCTTGATTTTAAAGAAATTATGCCCTTTTTCACCTTCGATGCTCATTTGATATTTGCTTTTAACTGTAAAAAGGTCTAACAAATCGCCAACGCAAAAAGCAATAAGTAGAGTATTCGTAGGAACGTGACAACATTTACGGATTTGGGGTTAGACGAAAAAATCCTAAAAGCCATCGACGACGTTGGCTATACAACCCCCACCCCCATTCAAGAGCAAGCCATTCCCTATGTCCTTCAAATGAGGGATGTCCTCGGTTGCGCTCAGACAGGCACCGGCAAAACGGCAAGCTTCACCTTGCCGATGATTGAAATCCTGACCTCGGGCCGGGCCCGCGCCCGGATGCCCCGGTCCTTGATCCTTGAGCCGACACGCGAACTTGCCACGCAGGTCGCCGACAATTTCAAACTTTACGGCAAATATCACCCCGAACTCAGCATGGCGCTTTTGATCGGCGGTGAGAATATGGAACCCCAAATCAAAAATCTGGAACGCGGCGTCGATGTTTTGATTGCTACGCCCGGACGCCTGATCGACCTGTTTGAACGCGGGCGGATCATGCTGAACGACATCAAGATTTTTGTGATCGACGAAGCGGATCGCATGCTCGATATGGGATTCATTCCCGATATTGAAAAAATCGCCAAGCTTCTTCCGGTCATGCGTCAAACGCTGTTCTTCTCGGCTACGATGCCGCATGAAATCCGCAAGCTTGCCGAACGTTTCCTCAGCAATCCGAAGACGGTTACGGTTTCACCACCGGCCAGCACCGGCGCCAATATCGAGCATTCGCTGATCGACCTGCCCAGCGATAACGACTGGCAGAAACGCGAGGCTCTGCGTTGCCTGCTTCGCACGCACAATGTCAGCAACGCGTTTATCTTCTGCAACCGCAAGCGCGACGTTGCGCTTTTGCACAAATCGCTCAATAAACACGGCTTCAATGCCGGGGCCTTGCACGGCGATCTGGACCAATCAACCCGTACGCAGACGCTTGACGCGTTCCGTAAGGGCGAAATTAGTTTGCTCGTCTGTTCGGATGTTGCGGCTCGCGGGATCGACATTGCGGATGTCAGCCATGTCTTCAACTTCGACGTACCGTTTAATGCCGAAGATTACGTCCACCGCATCGGACGCACAGGCCGCGCGGGAAAGACCGGAACGGCGCTGACTTTAGTGACGCCCGACGAAGGCAAACTCGTTACCGCCATTGAGGCTTTGATTAAAAAAGAAATTGCGCACGGGACGATCCCCGAACTACCGGCAGTGGACGAACGACGCAACCGCCGCGCGCCTAAAAACAAGCGCCCAAGCCCCCGCAGCAAAGAGAACACCCGCCGCACGCCAAAAAATGAAGAAGCCTATGTTTCTCCCAAGCAGCAACCGCACCCCTCCGGCACGGTTAGCGGTAAAAAGGAAACAAGCGTAGCGGAAATGGAAGCGACCGCTTTCGGAGACAATCTGCCCGCCTTTCTTCGTCGTCCCCGTACGGTTGCCAAACGTTCGGCTTAAAATTTTTTCTTAAGAAGGTTGAAGCGCTTTTCTTCGTCTTATCTGTTTTTTGGGTTTTTTCGCGCTTTTCTGCTTTTTTGCCTCATTGAGGGCCAGACCTTGTTCTTCGCTGATCCCCCAATAGACAATATAGGGGCTT
>JBFWLD010000099.1:0-7311 GCA_050252315.1 Bdellovibrionales bacterium | reverse complement strand
CTACCCATAGATAATAATCCCAAAAAAAAGCTGTGACTTACTTTACCTTCTGCGTTGTTTCACCTCCGAGACGAAGCTTCAACCCTTTTTCGTGTATTCTTACCACTGCCCTTCCCCAAAAGCCTTTTTAACGATAAAGCCACATCTTGCTTTTCAAATCCCCCATACCCATATAAAACAATGTCTGTCGGGCGCCCAAAGGCGCCCCGTTCTTAAGCGGCTCTTTTTGTTAACCAAAAATATTCCGCTGCGTATTGTTTTCAGTTTTCCGAGGGTTCTTATGATCACTGCTCTGGCTCGTAAATTGTTCGGCTCCCACAATGACCGCGTTCTGCGGGCCCAAGACCTGACCATCGCGGCAATCAACGCCCTTGAACCCCAATTCATAGCCCTGAGCGACGACGAGCTTCGCGCCAAAACCGAAGAATTCAAAGCCCGCATCGCCAAGGGCGAATCCCTCGACAAACTTCTGCCCGAAGCCTTCGCCACGGTGCGCGAAGCCGCCAAGCGCGTGCTGGGCCAGCGCCATTTCGATGTGCAGCTTCGCGGTGGCATGATTCTCCACAGCGGCAAGATCGCCGAAATGCGCACAGGTGAAGGCAAAACGCTGGTTGCCACCCTGCCCGTCTATCTCAACGCCCTGTCCGGCAAAGGCGTACATGTCGTCACCGTCAATGATTACCTTGCCAAACGCGACAGCAATTGGATGGGCCAAATCTATCGCTTTTTAGGGCTCACCGTTGATTGCGTGATCCACGGTCTGACGGATGAAGAACGTCAAAACGCCTATAATGCCGACATTACCTACGGCACCAATAACGAGTTCGGCTTCGATTATCTGCGCGACAATATGAAGTTCGAAGCGTCAGAGCTGTGCCAGCGTCCCTTTAACTATGCCATCGTTGACGAGGTAGACAGCATCCTGATCGACGAAGCGCGCACGCCGTTGATTATCTCCGGCCCTGCCGAGGATTCCTCGGACCTTTATCAAAAAGTCGATGCGCTGATCCCACACCTTGTCGAAGAAGATTATGAAAAGGACGAAAAAGCCAAGACCGTCATCCTGACCGAGGCTGGAAACGAGCATATTGAAAAGCTTCTGGGCGAAGCCGGATTGCTAACCCCCGGCGGCGGGCTTTACGACGCGCAAAACATCTCCGTCGTGCATCACGTCAACCAAGCCCTTCGCGCGCACAAAATGTTCGCTCGCGATGTCGATTACATCGTTAAAGACGGCAAAGTCATCATTATCGACGAATTCACGGGCCGCATGATGGACGGTCGCCGTTATTCGGACGGCCTGCACCAAGCGCTGGAAGCCAAGGAACACGTCGAAATCCAACGTGAAAACCAGACCTTGGCCTCGATCACGTTCCAGAATTATTTCCGTATGTACCCCAAGCTGGCAGGCATGACCGGTACGGCTATGACCGAAGCGGCAGAGTTCGCTGAAATCTATAATCTGGAAGTCGTCGATATTCCAACCAACGTTCCGGCCAAACGCCTTGACATGGAAGATGAAGTCTATGGCACCATGGCGGAGAAATATGTCGCGATTGCCAAACGCATCAAAGAATGTCAACAGCGCGGGCAACCTGTGCTTGTCGGCACTGTCTCCATCGAAAAATCGGAAGAGCTTTCCACCCTTCTCAAAAAAGAAGGCGTCAAACATAACGTCCTGAACGCCCGCTATCACGAACAAGAAGCCGTCATCGTGGCGCAAGCCGGACGCTCCGGCGCGGTCACGATCGCCACAAACATGGCCGGTCGCGGAACCGACATCCAAATGGGCGGCAACTTCGACATGCGTGTTGAACAAGAGCTGTCAGGCATCACGGACAAAGCCGAATACGACCGTCGCGTCGAAAAAATCCGCGCCGACATCGCCGAAGACGCCGTCAAGGCGCGGGAAGCAGGCGGCCTTTTCGTTATCGGCACCGAACGTCATGAGTCCCGCCGCATCGACAACCAGCTTCGTGGCCGTTCAGGACGTCAGGGCGATCCCGGTGCCTCCATGTTCTATCTTTCGCTGGAAGACGACCTGATGCGCATCTTCGGCTCGGAACGGATGGAAGGCATCTTGGCCAAGCTCGGCCTGCGGAACGGCGAAAAAATCGCGCATCCGTGGATCAGCACCGCACTTGAAAAAGCCCAGCAAAAGGTTGAGGCCCGCAATTTCGACATCCGCAAAAACCTGCTGAAATTCGACAATGTCATGAACGACCAGCGTAAAGTCATCTATGACCAGCGCAAAGAAATCATGAACGCCGACAATGTCAGCGACACGATCAAAGAAATGCGCGAGGAAATCATCCACGACCTCGTCCTGCAAGCCATCCCTCCCCATTCTTATGCCGAGCAATGGGATATTCCGGGCCTTGAAACGCGCGTCAAAGAGCTGCTGGCCCTTGACCTGCCCCTCTCCGACTGGACCAAGGAAGACGGTCTAGCCGAAAGGGAGATCGAAGAACGAATCTGTGACGCAGCCCAGCAAAAAATGGACGAAAAAACTATGCTGGTCGGCCAAGAACGCATGCAACAAGCGGAAAAAGCCGCGCTTTTGGGCTTGCTCGATGTGGCATGGAAAGACCATCTGTTGGCGCTCGATCAGCTCCGTCAAGGCATCCACCTGCGCGGCTATGGCCAACGCGACCCGTTCAACGAATATAGCCGCGAGGCCTTTGGCCTTTACAATATGATGCTGGCTTCCATCCGGGAACAGGTCACGAAGACCTTGTTGCATGTTGAAGTCCGCATGCCGACGTTAGAAGAATATGTCGCAGCCAGAAGGCAACAAGAAGTGCAAGAACTCCATGGCGACTCGCCCGAAGCCCTGTCCGAAGCACAAGCCCACGCCCAAGCCGCAGGCTACCGCCTTGCCCAAGCCCCGTCGCGTAGCGCCTTCAACCCGAACGACCCCGACACATGGGTCCACACGCCGCGCAACGCCCCCTGCCCCTGCGGCAGCGGCAAAAAATACAAGCATTGCCACGGCGCCGCAAAGTAAGGGCTGACATAAAACATCAAACCCTCTCCGCCACGATTTCGGCGTTGTCGAGATAGAGGCCGGTTACGGCATTGATAAAAAACCAATGACTAACAACCATGATCCGGTCTGCCTTTTCATGCCAGCCCCACTCATCGCGAAAGTCCTGAACACGCTGGGCAAGGGAGCGGCGAGGCTCCGGCCATGGCAGCCACCATGTGCCGCGCTCGACTTTGCTAAAATCTAGCTGCGGCCACGCTTTTTCCAACGCCACGACCGGCGATCCATAATCACAGCTATATTGCCGATATTCGCCGACCAACGGCTCAACCAACACCGGCACGTCCAATACGCTGCCCACAATCGTCGCCGTCTCCAACGCCCGTGTGTAAGGACTCGCCAAAACCAGCTCAAGTTTTTTGGGGAAGCGCTTTGCCGCCGCAAGCGCCTGTCGCCGCCCGTGCTCCGTCAACGGCGCATCAGGAATCTGCGGATCGACAAACCGTCGATTATACGCGACATTAAAGGTCGTTTCTCCATGGCGCATAAAAAACATGGGGGAAGCCCTATCCTCTTTTTCTCTTTCCGGCCAAGGGATGGTGTTCGGCCACCGTTTTGCTTAATCGGTCAGCAGCCACATGGGTATAAATCTGGGTTGTCGCAATATCGGCATGGCCCAGCATTGTTTGAACGCTGCGCAGATCCGCGCCGTGCTCGATCAGGTGCGTAGCAAAAGCGTGTCGCAGGACGTGGGGGCTAAGCCGCTCCGGCATCAAACCGACCTCAATCCCGATCTGTCGCAAAATCTGGAAAAACCGCTGACGAGTCAAGGTCCCGGTCTTGGACCGAGCCGAAGGAAACAAGGCAAGCTGCATGGGGCGCGTTGCTCCGGCTTTAAGGGCTGCCTTGCGCACCTCCATCCATTCCTTAATCGCCTCAATCGCGGGATCGCCAAGGGGCACCACGCGATCTTTGCCTCCCTTACCTCGCACCTGCACAAGGCCGCGATCAAACAACACCGCCCCCAATGGCAACGTCACAAGCTCCGTCACACGCAATCCAGAGGCATAAAGCAGCTCTAACATGGCACGAAGCCGTGCGCCTTCATATCCCTTTGTCTTGTGAACCGCTTTCAAAAGCGAGAGCACCTCGGCCTCGCTCAAATATTTAGGCAAGGATCGCCCCATCTTGGGCGCGTCAATGTTGCGCGTGGGATCATCCCCCCGCACCTTTTCCGAAGCCAAAAAGCGGTAATATTGCCGCAAAGCGGACAAACGTCGCGCCTGCGTTCTGGGCGACACGTCCTTCAAGGAAAGGATATAGGCCCGAACATCATCTTCGCCCGCATGGTCGAAAGGGATTTTCTTTTTAGCCATAAACCCGGCGGCATCTTCCAAATCCCGACGATAGGCCAGACGCGTATTGGCTGCAGCGTTGCGTTCGGCCAGCATCATGTCCAGAAAACTTTCGATCTGCGTCATGCTAAGAGGCGTCCGTCTCTAACCCGACTAAAATCTCGCGCGCATAGGCCTGCGCCTCGGCCACAAACCCCGCATGCCGGAGCGCCTTTAAAATATCCAGCTTGACGCGTAAGGGCGTGCCGTCCCTATTTTGTTTTGAAAGCAGCAAGGCGAGCAACAACGTCTCGCCCTTATGTCCGGCAGAAGCATCCAAAAGCATGCGCTGAACCAGAACCGAAGACGGAACCAATTCTTTCGACGGAGCAACCGGTTCAATGACCTGACGCCATGCCTCCTCGCTGACGGCATAGCCGGATGTATTCAAAAGCAAAAGAATCTTGCCGCCCAACGTTCTTTTGGCATGGACGGCTTCTCCATCGGCCTCTTTATCCGTAGCCAGCTCTTTATCGAGCCACGCCTTCAGCCCTTGCGCATAGTCCCCATCCGAAACAAGGCCGGACAAAACAAACAGAGGCCATTGCTGATCGAGCTTGGCCTTGAGATCAGGACTTTGAGCCGCTGCGGTCTGAGCTTGTTTAAGCCAAACCATGGCCTTGTCCGGCTTGCCCGCCAGAGCAAAATAGCGCGCAAAAGAAACGGCAAAGGCATTCATATCCGACGATACCGGCACCGAATCCAAAAAACCGGCAATCATCGAGGCATGGGTTCCAGTTAATGTCTCGGCTGAAAGGCCGGACACAAGCTTCTGAACAAGCTCAATCTTTTTAGCCGGAGCCTGCTCATTCACCAAGGCCTGATACGCCATGGCCCGTGACAAAGGTGTTCCGCCCTCTTGCGTATTTGCCTTCGTGATCGCCTTTTCGTCAAAAGAAATGGACTGATAAACGTCAGCGACCTGTTGGACTGTCAAAAAGCCTTTCGCCGCCGCGCGCTCCGCCAGATCGACCCGAGCCGCCTCGTCGGAGGATTTAATCTTAAGCAACTCAGGCGTCATCAAAGCACTAGCTCTGGCATAAAGCTCCGGCGGCAAGGGCACCTCAATCTGACGCAACAACGCTAAGTTGAGGGGTTTAAGCGGCGTCAACTGACGCGGCAGACGTTTGCTTTCACCCAGAATATTTTTACTAATCAAGGAAAGGAAAAGCGCATCCTTGGGCCCCTTCTCACGCATCACGTCCACGCCGAGTTGAACCGCTTCCTTATCTCCGGCGCGTAACTGGCAGACCAATAAAGACTTTTGCCATTGCTCCCCAGCCTCTTCATCCGTCTTGCCATGCGCGGCCATCAACCCCGGCACCTTGTCGCATACCGCTTTGCTGTCGGGACCAATCAAAGCGGCCTCGGTCAACAAACGCAACGTAACATCGTCAACCAACTTTGGTTCGGCCAAAGAGGACAATTTCCACGCATCGGAAACAGCTCCCAAGGCCATCAGAGCTTCAATTCGCTGAGCCAACAAACTTCGTTTCGGCTCAGGATCGGACGTGGCAGACATGGGCGCCGCCGCCGTTGTCAGCAAAAGCCGCCGAGCCAAATCGTTCAAAGTCGGCGAAGGCGCTGGTAAAATCAAAGCGGACATCAGCCGATCCACAACCAGCCGGTCTGTATCTTTCCACACATCGGAACCGAGCCCTCCATTCTCAGGAGACAAAACGCCCAACGTTTCAGGATCGACATCTGCTAAAACCGCTTTATCCACGGGGCCGCCCAAAGCCACCGGCTCCATTTGGGCCGGAGCTGCTGGAACTTTCTCTAAAGAAGGGGCCGGAGGCATGACAACGACCGACGGTTTTTTCACCTCGACTTTTTCCGGCTTGGCATTAACCGGATCCGGCTGGACCGTTTTTGCAGGCAGCAAAGATGCTGGAGGCACCGTTAAATCAACCTTGGGGACCACCGCTTCCGGCTCTTTTTTCTCCGCCTTCGGTTTATCCGGAGCAACCGTCGCCGCGCTCCGAGCCGTAAAATTCGTCTTCATTTTCACCACGCCCGTGGGAGCCTCCTGCACGACTGGCGTCGGCTTCTCCTCTTTTACGGCAGGGACCTCAGGTTCAGGCACTTTCAGCAGTTCCGTTGGCGGCGGCAAAAAACTGGCCTCACGCAAATCAATGGGCTCGTCCGGATCTTGCACGGCCTGACCGTCCTGAGCCAAAGCGGAAACCGGCGTCGTTTGAGCTAAAATCGCCAAAAGGACCCACAAACCCCATCGAGCACGAGACATTTAACCTTCCTTTTGCTTGGACTTTTTGGCCAAGAGCCTCTAAATCAAAAGAAGATGATTCAAGAAACCCTTTGAAGAACATAACCTGCGTACGATGCCTACTTTACCAAACCTTCCTGTTCATGAATACCCCTCTCTCTCGCAAAGTGTCGTTTTGATCGGCATGCCGGGCTCCGGCAAGAGCACCATAGGAAAAAAGCTTGCCGTACAAATGGGAGTCTCTTTTGTCGATTCAGATATAGAAGTCGAAGCCGCAGCAGACATGACGATTCCGGAAATATTCGAAAAGCTGGGCGAGCCTGCTTTCCGAGACGGTGAGCGCAAAGTTATAGCTCGATTGCTTGACGGCCCCCCGGTTATTCTTTCGACCGGAGGCGGCGCTTTCATGAATGAGCAAACACGAGAGCTTATAAAAAGGAAAGCTATTTCCGTATGGTTGAAAGCGAATCTTGATATTCTTGTCGAACGCACATCGCGCACGAATGACCGCCCTCTTCTGCGCGGCGGCGATCCTAAAGAAATCTTACAAAAGATGATGCAAACTCGGGAACCTGTCTATGCGCAGGCCGACTTGACCGTTACCAGCGAAAACACGCCCATTGAAATTACAACCGACAAGGTTGCCGCTACTGTACACCTTTATCTTGAAGGCAAAACGAAATGACCGAACCGACCACCCTTCA
>JBFWLD010000098.1:0-7317 GCA_050252315.1 Bdellovibrionales bacterium | reverse complement strand
AACAATAATAGAAACATATAACGGCCCTATTAATGGATAAAAAGACTCCTTTAAACTCCTCGGACATTATCGCAGCGTCAGGACATATTGGGTATCAGTGGGACCTGACAGAGGATAAACTCGTCTGGTTTGGCCCATGGCCGCTTTTGTTTGGAACAGAGCGCGCGGCGCCTCCGATCAACGGGCTGGAACTCTCGAAATGCGTTTTACCGAACGACCAACACCTGCTTTTCCACGACCAACAACCTTCCTATGACCGCAAGTACCGCCTGCGCGACGAGAACGGAGCGTTGTTGTGGGTCCATGAACATGGGACAACGGATTTTGAGAACGGACGAGCGATCCGCCAACAAGGCATGATCCGGCTGGTAGAAGAAGATCGCCTACCGCAAAGCGCCAGCACGCCGGACCGCGATCCGCTAACAGGTCGCCCGAACCGAGCCTGCATGCTGGCGATCATTGAAAAACTTTTAAGCACCTCGCAATTGACGCGCCAGCAAAGCGCCTATCTTGTGGTCGGGATCGACAAGCTGGCCTTTGTGAACGAGGCCATGGGGACCCACGCCGCAGACCAATTGATCTGCGCGGTGGCAGACCGCCTAAACGACCTATGCCCGACACGCGCGTTGGTCGGTCGCGTCAGTGGCGATATTTTCGGCATTCTTCTGCCCAATCTGGCCCAAGAGTTGGAACCGCTCACCTCACGCATATTGGCCAACTTCCACGACCACGCCATTTCCGCCGGAAACAACTGCCTGCACTTGTCGGTAGGGGTAGGCTGCATGCCCTTTACGGATACGCAGTCCGACGCGTACGAACTCATGATCCACGCCGAGCAAGCCCTCAGCGAAGCCAACCAAACGGGCCGAGGCCAGTGCGTCACCTATATCGAATCCGCCCGCCGGACCGAGCGCAACCGGGCTATTTTGGACTTGTGCGAACGCGTCAAACAATCTTTAAAGAACAACGCGCTAAAGCTGGCGTTTCAACCGATTGTTGATGCGCACACGCGCCACGTCGTTTTCTACGAAGCGCTATCCCGCCTGTATAATGACGATGGCTCGTTGATGCCTGCTGGCGAGTTCATCCCGGTAGTCGAGCAAATGGGCCTCGCGCCGGAGTTCGACCGCCATGTACTGGACCTAGCCATCACCGAATTGGAAAACAGCGAAGACCTGACTCTCGCCATCAACATCTCAGGACTAACGGCGGGACTTCCGGACTGGCCGAACTTTTTCCGCGACCGGCTGGAATCCAAACCCGACATCGCCCGCCGCCTCATTATCGAAATCACGGAAACGGCAGCGGTATTGGACATCGCGAAAATGAAGAATCTCGTCTGCGCCTTGCGCGAAGTCGGATGTGAATTGTCGCTCGACGATTTCGGCGCAGGCTCAACCTCGATCCGGCATCTGCGCGACCTAGATTTCTCAATCATGAAAATCGACCGCGACCTGCTCATCAACCTGACAACCAACACCGAGCAACAGCACCTCGTACGAATGCTGATCGCGATGGCGCGAGGCCTCGGCCTGCAATCCGTAGCCGAAGGCATCGAAGATGAAGAAACAGCCCAATGGCTGTGCAACGAAAATGTGGACTTTTTGCAAGGATTCCATCTGGGCCGCCCGTCTTTTGACCGTCCGTGGCTGGACGGAACCGTCCATTGCCCGAAACGCGCCGAGCAAGAGCATAAAAGACCCCTGCGCACCCCCTGTCAGGGCGAAACGGATTCCGGTACAAACCTACCTCTTTGACAAAGCCGCCTAACCTCTCCTAAAATAGCAGAAACCGGGGTGCCTCCCTTCCTGAGGCTGAGATTATACCCGTTGAACCTGATCTGGGTCATACCAGCGAAGGGAGTAGGATGTTTATCGGAACAACGGAACAGCCGGGCCGCTTTTTCGCCGCCCCGCAAACAGGCCGCCGTATTATGGCAGGCTTCTCATATCTCCAGCGCATCCGCAAAGGCGCAACGACGGAAGTCTGGTTTCCGCAAGAACTGGACCTCGACCAACCCGAAGCCGTTGAGTGGGCAGCGGTGCGTCAGTTTGAACTGCTGCATGAAACCGACAATATGTATATCTACGACATGGACGTAAACGACCTGCGCTATTCGCTGGAAAATATCAGCAAGATGCGCGCGGGCGGGTACCGTCTCGTCGTCATCACGCTGGGCTGCTACACGGCTCGCTTCGATCAAGACGATTTGCGTATCCTTGACGAAAAGCTGCAAGAGGAAATCACGCACATGATCCATTTCCTCTATTCCAGCGAATTGAGCGAAATAGCAAACGCGCCGCACACCCTGTCTCTGGAACAGGGCACATGGTCGCTTGAAGAAAATCTGGATCATGTCGCGCTGGCGCTTCGAACGAAGCACCTGTTCAAACCGGAAAAAGAAACCTTGCGCGAACGCGTCTTCTTTTACCTGCTGAAAAACCTGCCAGCCAACCACGTCTTGCACGAAAATGCCGTAGGGCTACAGGTTCCGGACGCAACGAAAGAAAAAAACTGGGTCTATGTGGCGAAAGGCGAAAACCAGCTCTGGCAGTTTCAGCAAACGATCACGACAGTCTTTGAAAATCTGGATAAGAACCGAGCAACCATGACGCACATGCGCGGCTACGGCGATCATCTGAAAGAAGGCATTGCCGATTGGCAAAAAGAATGCCTACAGTCCCTCAGCGCCTAAATTCAGGATTCGGGATTCAGGATTCGGGATTCGGGATTCGGGATTCGGGATTCGGGATTCGGGCAGCCATGCCCCTGATTCGTTTCTGTGGCAACCCTTTTTTTGTAAAAAAATTACCCTTATCGTTTCTTCCCACACCCCACCGTTTGTGCAGACCCACCACCCTCGACCTTGTCTTCCCACACCCAGCCGTTTGTGCAGCCCCACCACCCTCGACTTTTGTGCAGGCCCACCACCCGCCCCTTGCGGGAGGGTCGAAAATGCCTTGGCATTTTCGGGGAGGGGTCCCGCCCCTTACTCTCTAAAAAAACCAACACCCCCCAATTTAAAAACCATACCCCCCACGTCTTTCCGCAAAACTTTTCCCCTCAGAAAAGTTTATGCGGAACCCAGTCCTCCACCTCCATTAAAGAACCATACCCCCAACATCTGTCCTTCGCCGAGCCCACACCTTTTCAAAAAGGGCATCACCCCTTCGTATCATTCATATCGACGGTAACGACCTGAACCCCGGCCTCAATCATTTTCGACACGCCGATCTCGATACTCTTCTTCCACTTAGCCTTAAGCCTAGCATAAGACCGTCGCGACGACATAGGCACGATCACCTGTTTAATCCCGCACTCAGCCAAAAGCCCGGCGCAAACGGCGCAAGGCTCCAGCGTGATGTAAAGCCGAGCGCCACGCAAATCGGCACGATTACGAAGCGCCTTGGCAAGAACCATCTGCTCGGCGCAGTTAATCCACAAAGAGCGCACATGATTTTCATACCGCTCAGGCCGACGACGGTCGATTCCATGAGCAAACCCATTCGACGCCTGAGCAATTTCCTTACCGTCTGCGCCGACCAAAATAGCACCGACCTTGACGGAAGGGTGAGGGCTGCCGCCCTTTTCTGGGCTGGCCTGAGCCAAAGCCATGGCCCGAGCCAACCATTGCCGATGTTCCTGCATAGGGTCGGGCTTGCGGCGGCACCCCGCCGGAGGAAAAGGCTGGTCTTTCTTAGCCATCAGGCAACTCAATCTATTTAAAAATGGTCTTTATTTTACGTCTTCGCGTTTACAAAATCGTTAAGAGCTGGACACAGAGCCCCTCATTGATTAGTAACGTAATTCTGTTTTTCTCTTAAGGATTCGTCAATGTTGCTGCGCCCCTTAAATATCATCCCCCATAATACGAAAATCGACTTTGTCTCCAAACGCTGGTGGGGATTTGGGATGACCATCGTGCTGACGCTTATTACGGTGGTTTCCCTTTTCATAAATGGACTTAATCTGGGGATCGACTTCAAAGGCGGGATTCTGATTGAAGCCAAAGCCGAAAAAGCCATCAACGTTTCAGAACTGCGAAGCACGCTGCACGCACTCAATCTGGGCGAAGTCACGATACAGGAGTTCGGCTCACCGGACGACGTGCTGATCCGGGTCCAACGCCAAGACGGCGGCGAAGAAGAGCAGCAAACAGCCATCCGCAACATCCGTGAAAAGATGGGAACGGAATATGATTACCGCCGCGTCGAAGTCGTCGGCCCCACGGTCGGCAACGAGCTTTTCAAGGCCGGGCTTATGGCCACCATCTTCGCCGTTCTGGCCATCGCCCTTTATGTTGCCGTACGATTTGAATGGCAGTTCGGCGTCGCCGCCTTTGCCGCAACGATCCACGATGTCTTCGTGACCGTCGGCCTTTATTCCGTCTTACAGTTAGATTTCAATTTGACCGCCATTGCCGCACTTTTGACTCTGGCGGGCTATTCCATCAACGACACCGTCGTGGTTTTCGATCGTATCCGTGAAACCATGCGCCGCCAAAAAATGAATGATCTGCGCACCGTCATCAACGATTCTGTGAATCAAACCCTGTCGCGTACCTTGATGACGGCGGGGACAACCTTGCTGGCCCTACTGCCGTTGGTCTTTATGGGCGGCCCGACCCTGCTGAACTTTTCGCTGGCGTTGACATGGGGCATTCTCATCGGAACCTATTCGTCGATTTACGTGGCAGCCGCGTTCCTTCTTTATCTTCCCCCGTTACGGCGCATGAGCCCCAAGGGCAAGTAACGCATCCTTGTAAAGAACGAGCAAGAGCCCGAAAAACAGAAACGGCGCAAAGTGGACGTAAACATGCCCACAATACGCCGGGCTGACCTTGCGCCAAAGCCAGCGAACGCCTAACCAAACAAGCGCCAGCCACGCCGCGATAGCCCAAGCCCACGCGACAGGGACGAGCCCAAACCCAGCGACGGCAAGGCCGGTCCATTTGGCATCGCCAAAGCCGAAAGCGTCATGCCCGGCAAGCCACACATAAAGCCTATTAACGAGCCACAGCCCGCAAACAGCCACCAAGACCCAAAGAAAAAGCTGTCCGGCAGTCCACCATCCGGCAAACCAAGCCAACGATCCAAAAGCGATCAAAAGCCCTGCCGCGATCAACCAATCGGGGACGCGCCCGGTCCGCGCATCGACAAAGGAAGCACAAGCCAAAAAGAACAAAACGACATGAGGAATAAAAGCAACCGGATCAGGATAGGAAACACTTTCCAAACCGAACAAAGCGTTCCAAGCCATCAAAGCCCCCTTAACCGGCAGCCTTCAAGGGTTCGATAGAATCGACCAAATCATCGACGTCGGCAAGAACGTCATCCTCAGCCATCGGCTCCGGCGAAACAAAAGCCTCTTCGCGCGCGATGCGCCCAAGGTCCCAAAGCCGCTCCGCCGTCTCGCGAGCGACTTCCTTCCATCTGGCGCTTTCGGCCTGAGTCATGGTTAAAGCCTGCTCCAGCTCAAAGGCGCGACGTCGCCACAAATCAACCTGAGAGGAAAGGCTGCTATTCTGTTCGACATGAGCCGCAATATCGTCCGTCAGTTGGTCGATCCGAGCCTCAAGCTGTACCTGAGCCGAAGAAAAAACAGGCTGACCGAACGAAGAGCTGCTCCGCCGGGCAATATCGGCCAAAACGGAAAAGCTGAGTCCCTCTTTTTCCAACAGCCGCCGAGCCATCCGCAAAGCCCCTAAAGCTTCACCGTCATGGTCGGAATCCGTCAAAGCCAAAACCTTGGCGAGTTGAGTAGCGGTACGTTGATTCATAAAGGAAGTCATACCACAACAAGCCCCACCCTCCAAGAAAGCTTTACAGGCCCCAATTTCATCCACTGCTTTTCAGCTTACCTCAACCCGAACTCGGTACCCTGCCCCCAACCCAAAGCAATTCCCTTGTTTACAGGCCGAAGGACGCCCACTAGAATGACGGCTTAACCATGCGAGGGTATCTTGTGATGAAAAAGATTCTTTTTGTTGCGCTGTCTGTTTTACTGGCCGCCTGCTCGTCGGAGCCGCGTCCGGTACCGCTTACCCTTGATTATACAAATCTCGGAAAAATCTACCTGAACACGGCAGATCTGCGCATCATCAACCGTGCGCAAAACGTGCCGCAATGGGCGCCCTATGTCGGGCATAAGCTCCAACCTAAATTGACGGATGCCATCTATCGTCTGGTTGGGGATCGACTGCAAGCGGCAGGCCAGTTAGGCCACGCCACCCTAATCATCAAAGATGCGAACGTCACGGAACAGCCGTTGCAGATGGCCAATGATTTTGAAAGCATGTTCACCCGCCAGCAGGCGAGCAAGCTGATCGGTCGGATCGAAATCTCCTTGGAAACGCAGTCGCCGGTTGACGGCAGCATTGCGATCTCGACAGCGCACGCAGTTCACTCCGTTTCGCTGGCGGAGGACCCAACGGACTACGAACGGCAAGAAGCCTATAACCTGCTCGTCACAAAACTTATGGCGGAGATTAATAACCAGCTCGAAAAAGGCATCAACCAGCACATGCGCAACTTTGTCCTGACCAATCCGCCCTTAACCCCGAGGCAAACTCCGACGACGGATTCGATGATACCGCCGACAGATAATGGCATGCGGTAAGAACCGGCGGGAAAGGCTTGAACGTGTTCCGCTCTTTGTTCGCCCAAAGGCCTTTGCCGGCCCTCCCCCCTCTGTCCGGTAAAGCGGGACGGTTAGCCTTCCTGTTGCTGGCCGTTATCCCATTTCTTTTCGGGTTCATGGCTCTGTATCTAGGCCAGGACGCCAACTGGGACTTTCGAAACTACCATTGGTATAACGGCTATGCCGCGCTGACAGGCCGGTATGACACGGACCTCTTACCCTCACAGCTTCCCTTCTTTTACAATCCGGCGCTTGATATCCCCTATTATCTGCTGGCCAGCAACGTTCCCGCCAAATTGGCCGCCTTTGTTTTGGGCAGCGTGCAAGGGCTCAATTTCATCCTGCTTTTCATGCTCTGCCATGCCACATTAATAATCCCCAACCCCAAGCAAAAAGTCTGGGCCTGTACCGCGCTTTCGCTATTAGGCATGCTCGGCGGCGGCGGCCTGTCCCAACTCGGCACAACCTTTTACGACAACATCACCAGCCTCGGATTGTTCGCTTCAGCCCTGATGGTCATCCGCTTCTTCCCAACGATGATCGCCGAGAAAACGTCCTACCGCAAAGCCTTTGCCCTAGCCGCGCTGGCCGGGTTCCCCGCCGGAATTATGATGGGATTCAAACTTCCCTTCGCACCGTTTTGTGTGGCTCTGTGCGGCGCGCTTTGGCTGGTCACCG
>JBFWLD010000097.1:0-7439 GCA_050252315.1 Bdellovibrionales bacterium | reverse complement strand
ACGCTTGATACGGCGAACGCAGCAAGCGCCCTTGATAAAAAGACGGGGAGCGCCAGCGCCGCACAGCATCCAGTGCAACACCAACACGCTTTTGCCCTCGACAATAACGGTCCGAGCTTTAATTAATCCGGGTATAGAGCAGATCGTGATTAGTTTGGCGTCCTTAGACGACAAACTAAGCGCGTGAATCTGCTCGGCAGTAAAGAGTTATAGCAGATCGTGATTAGGTTGGCGTCCTTAGACGACAACCTAAACGCGTGAATCTGCTCGGCAGCAAATAGGTAGAGCCTTTTCCGGCTATATCAAAGGGCGTCAACCTTTTCGGAAAAGGCTCTAGGATTCCGGAGGGCCTCTGGACAAGGGTGTCCGGAGGGACAACGGGGACGTTCGGCTTTTCAAGGGAGAGGATGGACTGGGTCCCGTTTTTCAACGGGATGACGGCGTTTTAATTTTGCCTTCGCGATTGTTGCGGGAAAGTTTTGCGGGAAGACGTTGGGGGTTGGTTTTAAAATTGGACGATGTTCGTTTTATTGATAATGGAAAGGGACCCCTCCCCGAAACCGCTAAAGCGTTTTCGACCCTCCCGCAGGGGGAGGGTGGTTAGGCTTGGTGTTTCTGGAAAAGAACGGGACCTAACATGAGGGTGGTTGCGCTTGGTGTTTATGGAAAAGAATGGGACCTAACACGAGGGTGATTAGGTCGATGGTTAGAGGCCGTGGTTGGGGAGGATGCTTGGGAATGGTGATTGGGGTTAGGATTTGGGTTTTTAGTTTCAACTTCATTTACAGCGCTGGTGGGGCTTGCTATATAGCCGCTGAAGCCCCCTTTCACAACCAAGCGTTAGAGCCATGCCATCGAACATTAAACTTATAGCCGGGAATAGTAACCCGAAGCTGGCCACTGATATTGCTCAAAATTTGGGCATGCCCCTGACCAACACCAATATTCGCCGCTTTGCCGATATGGAAGTTTTCGTTGAAATTCTTGAGAATGTCCGTGGCGAGGACGCTTTTATCATTCAACCTACCTCCTACCCCACCAATGACAGCCTGATGGAGCTTTTAATCACCATCGACGCGCTGCGCCGCAGTTCGGCACGCCGGATCACGGCTGTAGTGCCCTATTACGGCTATGCTCGTCAGGACCGGAAATCCTCTCCTCGCTCACCAATCAGTGCCAAGCTGGTCGCCAATCTGATTACCACTGCCGGGGCGGATCGGGTTTTAACCATGGATTTGCATGCCGGTCAGATTCAAGGCTTTTTCGATATTCCTGTCGATAATCTGTATGCCGCGCCGGTTCTGGTCCGCGACATTAAGGACAATATGGCTGTTCAAGGCAAACTGCCCGGTGATCTGACTATCGTTTCCCCGGATGTGGGCGGCGTAGTACGGGCGCGTTCGTTGGCCAAGCGCCTGAACGCCGATTTGGCCATTATCGACAAGCGCCGCGAGCGTGCCGGGGAGTCCGAGGTCATGAACATTATTGGCGACGCCAAGGATAGGCACTGTATCCTTGTTGACGATATGGTTGATAGCGCGGGGACCCTGTGCAATGCGGCTCAGGCCTTGATAGATTCTGGTGCAAAAACAGTTGCAGCTTACTGCACCCATGGCGTATTCTCCGGCAAAGCTATCGAGCGGATTACCGCTTCGGCTCTGACCAGCGTGACATGCACGGATTCCATTGCCGCCACCGAGGCTGTTGCCTCGTGCGATAAAATCCGTCAGTTAAGCATTGCGCCGCTTTTAGCCGAAGCCATTGCCCGCATCGGTCAGGATCGTTCAGTTTCAAGCTTGTTCATTTAACGAACACGCCTGATAAAGGGGACAGGTGTCCCGCCCAGCACCCCTGGAGGCTGGTTTTTAATCGCCGTTTGAATTTCCCTTTGAGGTTCGAACGGCACAACGTGAAAGTAAGGAAGCAAGTCATGACTAACGTCACCGTTCTTGCGGCCAAGTCGCGTGAAAGTGTCGGCAAGGGGACCGCACGCGCACTTCGTCGCAATGAAGAAGTACCCGCCGTTATTTACGGCGACAAGAAGGCCCCGACCTCGATCAGCATCGAATACAAAGAGCTGGTTCAACACGTCAATAAGGCCGCTTTTCATACCACTCTTTTCGACATTGAATTGGACGGCAAGAAACATCGCGTTTTGCCGCGCGACGTGCAGTTCCACCCGGTTACGGATCGCCCGCTTCATGTCGATTTCCTGCGCGTTTCGCCCACTACCAAGGTACGCGTTCAGGTTCCCGTTCATTTCCTCAACATGGACAAGTGCCCCGGCATCAAACGTGGCGGTACACTGAACGTCGTTCACCACGAAATCGAAGTCCTTTGCTCGCCGAGCCAAATCCCCGAGCGCTTCGAAGTCGATCTTGAAGGCTATGCCATCGGTTCTGCCGTTCATATCGGTGCGATTACGCTTCCCAAGGATGTTGTCTATACCTCCAAGGAAACGGACTACACCATTGCCGCTATCGCCGTTCCGTCCGCTTTGCGCGGCGTGATCGAGGCTGAGACGGCTGCCACGGAAACGCCCGCGGCTGACGCCAAGGGCAAGGCGGCTCCGGCTAAGGCCGGTGAAGCTAAGGCTGCCGCTCCGGCGAAGCCCGCAGGCAAGAAGTAAGGTTGGAGGCCCGTCGTGGCTCAACCGGCAAAGATCATAGTCGGCCTTGGCAATCCCGGGGCCGACTATTCTTTTAACCGCCATAACATCGGCTTTATGGCCGTGGATGTGCTGGCTAAGGATTTAAATGCCTCGGCTTGGCAGAAAAAATTCAAGGCGCAGATCTCAACGGCTCAGCTTGGCGACAACACGGTTCTTTTACTCAAACCTCAGACCTTTATGAACCTTTCCGGCGAAGCTGTCGGTGAGGCCGTGCGTTATTACAAACTTGACGCTTCGGACGTTATTGTTCTGCATGACGATATTGATCTGAGCCTCGGTCAGGTTAAAGCTAAAATCGGTGGCGGGCATGGCGGACATAACGGGCTTAAATCCCTTGATGCGCATATCGGCAAAGAATATTGGCGCGTTCGCCTCGGCGTCGGCCATCCGGGGTCGCGCGAACAGGTTACCGGTCATGTGCTGGGTAATTTTTCGAAGCCTGAGATGGAAATCATGGCCCGGATTATCGGGGAATTGGCTCGCGCCCTGCCCTTGCTGCTGCGCGGCGATCAAGGGGCGTTTATACAAAAAATTTCAACCAGCCAATAAATCAGCAAGCTCTTCAGGCGTATCAACGATATATTTGGCTCCGCATAACTCTAATTCCCGACGCGGTCCGTATCCCCAGCTCACGCCTATAAACCCAATATGGTTGTTATTCGCGCCGTCAAAGTCAAAACGACGGTCGCCGACCATGACGGTTTCGCTTAGGTCCAATTTTTCACAGACGAGAGCGTTTCGAATCTGGTCGCACATATCTGAAGGCTCGCCGACTTCAGGAGCGTAAACATTCTGAAAAAAAGTCTCTAGCTCGAACAAATTCAGGATTGGAAGCGTAAAATCCTTTAATTTAGCCGTCACGATATAAAGCCTTTTTCCGGAAAACTTTATCTTCGTCAATGCGTCTATCACGCCGTCCTGCACCCTATTCTGCGTCAACCCGATACGCATATAATCATAACAATGGTAATAGTGCTTAACAGCTTCTTCCACCTTCCCTTTCGGAACGAACGTCGCCAAACTTCCGCGAAGCGGGCTGCCTATAAAGTCCCGTAGCGAATCGATCGAAGGCGCGGATACCTTCATTTTTTTAGCCACCACCGTATAAGCCTGAATAATACCCGGGGCGGAATCCGTTAGCGTACCGTCAATATCGAACAGTACATTTTTGACCTTTTTCATGGGGCCGTCCTCGCTTTATTTTTAAGCTTAACGCGTAAGGTAAATTTACTGCGCCCAAAGAGCAAGCGCCAAATCATACTTAAGCTATGCGATTTTACATTTGCTATTTTCAATATTTCTTCATTATTATCACTGGCATTTTAGAATCGTTCTTACGCGTTCTTTTCTTCATGACTTTTGGCGGCGTATTGTTTTATAAAGCCCCTTTCTAAGCAAGAAGGTATGGACTAAATCATGGGTTTTAACTGCGGCATCGTCGGGCTTCCCAATGTTGGCAAATCGACTCTTTTCAACGCTTTGACAGCTACGGCGGCGGCGCAGGCGGCCAACTATCCTTTTTGTACGATCGAGCCTAATGTCGGGCGTGTGAGCGTTCCGGACCCTCGGCTGGATAAGCTTGCCGCTATCGCCGGGTCCGCCAAGATTATCCCAACGCAGCTTGAGTTCGTTGATATTGCCGGGCTTGTGCGCGGCGCGGCCAAGGGCGAAGGGTTGGGCAATAAGTTCCTTGCCCATATTCGCGAGGTCGATGCCATCATTCATGTGCTGCGCTGTTTCGAAGACGACGACATTACGCATGTCGAGAACTCTATTGATCCGGTGCGCGATGCTGAAACGGTCGAGACGGAACTGATGCTCGCCGATATGGAAAGCTTGGAACGCCGCGTCGTCAATGCTCAGAAAAAAGCCAAGGGTGGCGACAGTGAGGCTAAGGAACAATTGGCAGTGATGGAGCCTGCGCTTAAAATGTTACAGGACGGAAAGCCTGCGCGGTCTTTGTTGGCCGAGCTTTCGCCTGAGCAGGCCCTTATTTTGAAACAACTCCAGTTGGTTACCTCCAAGCCGGTGCTTTATGTCGCCAATGTCAGTGAGGCCGAGGCCGCAACCGGCAATGATCTGTCCGCCAAAGTTCAGGCCAAGGCTAAGGCTGAAGGCACCGAATGCGTTGTCATTGCTGCGGCGATCGAGGCGGAGGTTTCTACGCTGGAAACCGAAGAGGATAAAAAAGAATTCCTTGAGGCGTTGGGGCTGAGCGAACCGGGGTTGAACAAAATTATTCAGGCTGGCTATCGCTGCCTTGATTTGCTGACCTTCTTTACCGTCGGCCCGCAGGAGGCTCGGGCTTGGACCGTGCGGCGGGACTCAACCGCTCCGCAGGCCGCCGGAGTTATTCATACTGACTTCCAACGCGGATTTATTAAAGCTGAAACCATCGACTACGCCAGCTTTGTCGCCTGTGGCGGTGAGGCAGGCGCGCGCGAGGCTGGGAAACTCCGCCAAGAAGGTAAGGACTATATTGTCCAAGATGGCGATATTTTCCACTTTAAGTTCAACGTGTAACGCGACCAGCATGGCAAGACCGGTTATCTCTTTGACAAGTGATTTTGGCGTACAGTCGCAAGGCGTCGGAGCCATGCACGGCGTCGCCCTGACCATCGCGCCGGAGGCCAATCTTATTCACTTGATGCACGGGCTTCCGCCTTTCGATGTGATTGCCGCCGCCAGAACCTTGGAAACCATCGTCGATCTTCCGATCGGGTTTCATGTCTGCGTTTGCGACCCTGGAGTCGGAACCGAACGCAAGGCTTTGATTATTGAGACGCGCCGAGGCGATTTCTTGATCGGCCCTGATAACGGCGTTCTTATCCCGGCTACCCGCGTTCTCGGCGGTATCGTTCGCGTGCGGGAAATCACCACTCCCGACTATATGCGCATGCCGGTTTCGCCTATTTTTCATGGACGTGATGTTTTTGCGCCGACTGCCGCTCATTTGGCTGTCGGCGTTCCTTTGGAGGCTTTCGGACCTGAGGTCAATCCGGCGGACCTCGTGACTGCGGCTTATGAGGAAGCGGAAATCCTATCGCAGGCAAGGATCACGGCCACGGTCCTTCAGATCAATCATTTTGGTTCTCTCAATCTCAATATTCGCCACGAAGTCTGGGACAAGCTTAACCTTTCCGAATGCGCGGAAATTAGAGCTGTTATAGCCAACGGGGCTCCCCTTCCCCTCAAGGTTTGCCGGACCTTTGGCGATGCGGACATAGGGCAAAATCTTATCCTTAAAGACGATTACGGACGTGTCGAAATCGCACAAAACAGAGGGGCCTTCGTCAAGCACCACCCAATTGCTATCGGGGAGAAGGTTACCCTTCACTATTAGCTCACTTGACGATAGGATGCTGATCCCTTAACAACTTGAAGCACTTGCACCAAATAAAAGACGAGATACTCAATGGCCGGACATTCACACGCTAAAAACGTTATGCACACCAAGGCGATCAGTGACGCCAAAAAAGGGAAGATTTTTAACAAGATTGCTCGCGAAATTACCGTCGCGTCTATGCTGGGCTCCCCCGACCCGGCGCACAACCCGCGCCTGCGTGCGGCCTTGGCCGAAGCGCGGACCAAGAACATGACCAAGGATCGGATTGATCGCGCCATCAAAGCTGGGCAGCCCGATTCCGGCGATAAGGGCCATTACGAAGAAGTGCGTTACGAGGCCTATGGCCCCGGCGGCTCGGCGCTCATTATCGAGGCGCTGACCGACAATCGCAACCGTACCGCTGCCGAAGTTCGTACGGCCTTGTCCAAAAACGGGGGGACGCTTGGCGAAAGCGGCTCGGTCGCCTTTATGTTCGATCGGCTCGGAGAGATTACCTATCCTGCCGCCAAGGCTGACGCCGACACGATGCTTGAGGCTGTAATCGAGGCTGGCGGCGACAATGTCGATTCCGAAGAAGACGCTCATTATATCACCATGGGTGTTGAGGATTTCGGGTCCGTTCGATCGGCTTTGGAAGAACGGTTCGGCGAGCCCTCCTCCGCCAAGCTCGTTTGGTATGCTCAAAACGATATTCCTGTTACCGGCGATGCGGCTCAGACGCTCCTCAAACTTGTCGATCTGCTCGAGGATAATGACGACGTTCAGAACATTTTCGGCAATTATGAAATCAGCGAAGAAGACATGGCTGCCTTTAAGGGGTAAGAAGATAAAACGCCAAAATCAGCCAGATAGAAATTAGAATGAGCTTTTGAAAGAGAGTTAAATAGCATTCAATCTGGATACCGTTTTGCGGGCTGGATGACGTTAAGGGAGACTTCTTTATTTCATGAAGTGGTTTGTAGGGGGGATGAGAAGGTAACCCCACCCCGAAAACGACAAGCGTTTTCGACCCGCCCGCAAGGGGCGGGTGGTTGGGCTTGGGAAGTATGGCTAAGGTTTGGGAGATGATCGGCGGGAGGGGTTGGCTTGGGATGTATGGCTGAGGTTTAATCGTCATTCTTATTCAAATGACTACCCCATTGATTGAAGATATCATCACTAGAAAAAGAAGGAAGTTTTGAAAGAGAGTTGAACCGATAGGGTTCCGGAGGTGACGTGGTTTGTAGGGGGATGAAAAGGTAACCCCACCCCGAAAACGACAAGCGTTTTCGACCCGCCCGCAAGGGGCGGGTGGTTGGGCTTGGGAAGTAGAGCTATGGAGTGCGACATACACGGCGGGAGAGGTCTGCTACGGATGTGGGGTTGAGGGTTTATCGTCATTCTAATTCAAATGACTTCCCCATTGATGGTTGATATCGTCAC
>JBFWLD010000096.1:0-7575 GCA_050252315.1 Bdellovibrionales bacterium | reverse complement strand
GGAGGTTCTGGGGATAACGCCCGGCTCCGTGACGCCTTTCGCCCTCATGAACGACACGACGCGTCGGTTGACCGTGATTTTGGACAGCGACATGATGCAGGCTGAAATCGTCAATTTTCACCCGCTACGCAATACGGCCTCGACCGCGCTTCGCGCCGCCGACCTTTTGGCTTTTGTAAAAAGCCTCGGTTATGAGCCGCTGATCGTCGATTGCGGCGTTTGGGAAGAAGCGGCCTGATGAAATCTTTACACGGGAAGGAAAAGACCCCTCCCCGAAAATGCCGAGGCATTTTCGACCCTCCCGCAAGGGGCGGGTGATGGGCCTGCACAAAAGGCAGGGTGTGGGAAGAAAATTGTGGACTTTTATAAAAAAGAAAAACTAAACCAAATGGGATTCCGGGTTCGCGCCTTAAGGCGCGCCACGGAAAGACAACGGTGGGGATTGGTTCTTTAAGGGAGAGGTGGGGGCTGTGGAGCTGGTGCGGACTGGGTTGCACATGCCATCCGCAGCTTGGGATAAATGATTTGGGGCTGGGGGTTTTCGACCGGAGAAGCATGGTGGAGGGTTCTTTTTTTCGGTCTTTTTTCCTCTTTTTTCTTCCTTTTTTTCTGCGTCTCGGAAAAACCGCCAAAAAAAGATTTTTTCTTTGATTTTACAGGGTGTTAGAACGTTGCGCCGCCTGCTGGAACGTGCTAGAAAAAAGCTTCTTTTTTTGACCTCGTACCCTATTGGAATTCATGTCGCAGTCCGCTCAAGAAACATCCCCTTCCCTTCCCGATTCCGCCAACGAATATGGCGCTAAATCCATTACCGTTTTGCGCGGTCTTGACGCGGTTCGTAAACGTCCCGGCATGTATATCGGCGATACCGATGACGGCTCTGGCCTGCACCACATGGTTTACGAAGTCGTCGATAATGCCGTCGATGAATCTTTAGCCGGATACTGCACCCGCATCGACGTGGTTTTGAATGCCGACGGGTCGTGCTCGGTACGCGACAACGGACGCGGCATCCCCGTCGATCTTCACGAAGAAGAAGGCGTTTCCGCCGCCGAAGTCGTGATGACCGAGTTGCATGCCGGTGGCAAGTTCAATCAAAATTCCTATAAAGTTTCCGGCGGTCTGCACGGCGTCGGCGTTTCCGTCGTGAACGCCCTTTCCGATTATCTTGATCTGACCATTTGGCGGCAGGGCCACAAATGGCACATGCGCTTTAAAAACGGCGTGGCCGAGGCTCCGCTTGAGCAAAAGGAAGAGTCCGATCTGACCGGTACTGAGATTACCTTCCTGCCATCCAAAGAAACCTTTACGCAAACCGATTTTGTGTTCGCCACGCTGGAACATCGCTTGCGCGAATTGGCTTTTCTCAATTCCGGCATCAACGTCTTTTTATCCGACGAACGCGGCGTTGAGCCTAAGCAAATTCAACTGAACTACGAAGGCGGGCTGCGCGAGTTTGTTAAATATTTGGACCGTTCGAAAACGCGTCTTCACGAGGAGAGCATTTGCTCCAGCAAGGAGATCGACGGGCTGACCGTTGAATGCGCCATGCAATGGAACGATTCCTATCACGAAACCATGCTGTGCTTTACCAACAATATTCCTCAAAAAGACGGTGGCACGCATTTGGCCGGGTTCCGTTCGGCGCTGACGCGCACCATCAACAGCTATGCCGAAAGCTCGGGCATCGCCAAGAAAGAAAAAGTTTCACTTTCCGGCGAGGATTCCCGCGAGGGGTTGACCTGTGTACTTTCCGTCAAGGTGCCAGACCCGAAATTCTCGTCGCAGACCAAGGAAAAGCTCGTTTCCTCTGAAGTCAAACCCGTCGTCGAAAGTATGATCGGCGAGATGCTGAGCACTTGGTTTGAGGAACATCCCTCTGAGGCTAAAAAAATCGTCGGCAAAATTTATGAGGCAGCTTCGGCGCGCGAGGCGGCGCGCAAGGCCCGCGAGTTGACCCGACGAAAGACCGCTTTGGACCCGACCTCTCTGCCCGGCAAACTGGCGGATTGTCAGGAACGAGATCCTTCGCTTTCCGAACTGTTCATCGTGGAGGGCGACTCGGCTGGCGGCAGCGCTAAACAAGGCCGGTCGCGTAAAACGCAGGCCATCTTGCCGTTGCGCGGTAAAATCCTGAATGTCGAACGCGCTCGCTTCGACAAGATGCTTTCTTCCGCCGAGATCGGTACCCTTATCACCGCCATCGGCGCAGGCATCGGACGCGAAGAGTTCAACCCCGACAAGGCACGTTACCACAAAATCATCATCATGACCGACGCCGATGTGGACGGAAGCCATATTCGCACGCTGTTGCTCACCTTCTTCTATCGCCAGATGCCGGAGCTGATTTCTCGAGGGTATCTGTACATCGCTCAGCCGCCTTTGTTCCGCATCAAAAAAGGCAACACCAAGGAACAATACCTTAAGGATGAACGTGCGCTGGAAAACTATCTTTTGAATGCCGGAAGCGAAGGCGTTTCCTTGACGCTGCATGACGGCGTGACGCTAACCGGAGAGGCGCTTCAGGCCCTGATCGAAAAAGCCCGCGTCATGAAAAACGCCGTCACCATGATTACCGCCAAAGTCGGTAACCGTACCATCGTCGAACAAGCGGCCATTGCCGGGTGTTTGAATATCGACCTGCTTTCCGATCCCACCAAAAGCGAGGCCGCCGCCGCCCATGTTGCCGAGCGGTTGAACAGCGTCATGCCAGAAGACGAACGCGGATGGAGGGGCTCTTCACTCAAGGACGGAGGGCTGGTCTTTACACGGACCAAACTGGGCGTCACCACACGCTTCGCTATCGACTTCGACATTTTGCGGTCCTCTGAATCCCGCAAACTTGATGCCATGACCGTCGAGCTTCAGGAATGGTTCCGCGATCCCGCAAGCTTCTCCGTTAAGCAAAGGGAGCCTGTTGCTCTAGCCGGTCCGTGCGAGCTGATCGACGCCATCACTGCCGAGGGCCGCTACAACCTGACCATCCAGCGCTACAAAGGTCTGGGCGAAATGAACCCCGACCAACTTTGGGAAACGACGCTGAATCCAGAGGCGCGGACTTTGCTTCAGGTCAAGGTCGAACAGGTGGATGAGGCCGAGCAGGTTTTCTCGACCCTGATGGGCGATGTCGTCGAACCTCGCCGCGATTTTATCGTGGAGAATGCGCTGAATGCTTCCAACATTGATGCGTAAGGGACTGACGAAAAAGTCGGGCTTATCTCTTCCGGCGCCTTTTAACCGGGTTGAAGTTCCCTTTTTTACGTTTTCTCTCTATTTTCTTTGCCTTGTTCGCTTTTTCGATACAAAAATTTTTAAAGAAATCGCCTCCGGCCACTATCCGTGGCGAGATGATTTTGCAAATATTTGGTTGGCGTCAAACCTGATAAAGGCCGGGAAAGTCGCTCTGGCTTATGATGTGTCTCTTTTCGATCAGATCGGGCGGCTGCTACACCCGTTAGTGCCGTCTATGTGGAATTATCCGCCGCTCTGTTTTTTGTTTATTTGGCCTTTTGCTTTTTTCCCCTATGGCTTTAGTGAAATTTTATGGGCTATTCTCGGTTTTAGTCTCTTCTTTTTAAGCGCTGTTAAATTCTTGCCTTTGCCTTTTTGGCCGCTTTTCGGCGTTCTCCTTCTTTCCCCGGCCTGTATCGAAAATATCCGAATGGGACAAAACGGCTTTTTTTCTGCGGCGCTTTTAATAACCGGGTTGCGGCTTCTGAATGCTAGGCCTTACGCGTCCGGGGCGTGTTTCGGGATGATGGTTTTTAAACCACAGCTTCTTTTAATGGCGCCCTTTCTTTTGCTGATTACAAAAGCAGGACGCGTTATTTTTACGGCCAGCTTAACGGCTTTGGGGCTGGTGGGGTTAAGCCTCGCTTTATACGGGACAGAACCTTGGGTTTCCTTTTTTACAACGTCGATCCCGCTTACAAAACTTCTTGTGTTTCTTGTGCCTCATAGCGTCGCGACGATCTTTAATCCTTCCGTTTTTGCTGCGTTTCGGCTGACTGGGGCGTCTTTTCCCATTAGCATGACGGCTCAGATTCTAACTTTCCTTTTGGTCGTCCTTGCCGTCCTTTATACGTTTAAAAAAACGTCTGATCCTTTTTTACGGATGGGCGTGTTGGCTCCGGCAACGCTTTTGGCTAGCCCTTATGTCATGCTTTACGATACGCCTCTTCTTACCGTCGGGATATTGGCTTTTCTTTTGGGGACGCCGAAGCCCTCCTTTTGGCAAAAAGGCGTCGCTGTGGTCGCGTGGTTCGCGCCGACCTTCATTCAGCCGCTCAATGCCATTCATATTCCGCTTGCTCCGCTCGCTTTTCTTGGTTTTTTAGCGGCGGCGCTGATTTCCGTTATCAAGGCACCGCGCTCGGCGTAAAACGTACGAGGACTTTTTCCCTGAGGAGGCCTTGGACGTCGGGCTCGGTCCAGAAGCCGACTTCTTCAAAGCCTGCGCTGTCGAACTTTTTCCGACCACATGCGTTGTCTTGGGAGACTTGCGCGAACAAGGCACGATGGGGCGCTAATTCTTTTGCTTTTTGCAAAACACCCAGCGCTATGTCTCGACGACGAAACTCCGGATGCGTGCAAAAGGATTGGACCACCGCGACCTTGCCTGCGACCACAGGAAAAGCAGGACAGGTTATGGCGCGGGCGGTTTGGGCGACTTGCACGGTATCGAACAAAACAAGCGCGGACATACCGGCCAAGGCTCCGCTGGGGGAAAGACCACCGACAAGAAGGCCGCCCTCGCCCGCCAGAAGGCGGCTAAAATAGGCATCAGGTTTGGCTAACAGGAAATGTTTTTGATTTTCCGTCAGAGCTTCACGCGCGCGACGAAGAAGATCGACGACCGAAGGGAGCCATGGCTGGCCGGTCAAGATAAGAAACGGGCTTGGCGGAACGACGGGGGCTGACATAACATAAATCCAAAAACAACGAACTATGCGGAGGCCCGCGACCCTGTAAGCCGGGGGCTAAAATAAAGCTGATAAAATCTTGTGACAAAAAGGCGCGCAAAGACCCTATCAGGCGAAAAACCTGATACGTCGTCGGTTCAATAAGAGCATGCGTGCGATAGACATGCTCTTTTTATATCTTAAAAAAGACGAAAATGGCAATTAATTTCATGCCAAATTCTTTTTAGCCAGCTTTTTGCCTAGCTCGACGCCGAATTGATCGAAGGAATTTAGGCCCCACAGCAGCCCTTGCGTGAAAATTTTATGCTCGTAAAAGGCCAGAAGGGCTCCCAACGCGTAGGGCTCCAACCGATCCAACCAATAGACGGAAGTCGGTTTGTTTCCCGGATTGGTGCGGGCCGGATCGGCTTCTTGCACACCGGATTTGAGCGCTTCAATCTGGGCGTTCATGTGCGCCAAAAGTACTTTGTGATGCTCGGGCCGGTTCATGTCGTCTTGCCGGACGCCGATGAAATCCGCAGGCACCATCGACGTGCCCTGATGCAGCCATTGATGGAAACTGTGCTGGCCAACGCTGCCGCACTCGCCAAACACGATCGGCCCGGTTTGGTAGTCCACAACCTCGCCCTCGCGCGTAACCCGCTTGCCGTTGCTTTCCATGTCGAGCTGCTGTAAATAACGCGGCAATTCACGCAACCTTTCGCTGTAGGGCAAAATCGCAATCGCTGATGTGCCCCAGAACGTGCGGTACCAAAGCCCGATCAGGGCGGCCAGAACCGGGGCGTTTTTTTCCAGCGTGGCCGTGCGGAAATGCGTATCCATCATGGCGGCGCCTTCAAGCAGCTTTTGAAACCCGTCGAACCCGACCGACAGGGCTATGGAAAGGCCGACCGCCGACCACAGGCTGTAACGGCCCCCTACCCAATCCCACATCTCGAACATCATGTCCGCGCTGATGCCAAAGGATTCAACGGCGTCTTTGTTCGTGGATACAGCAACGAAATGGCGGCTTACCGCGTCTTCGCCCAACGAGCCGACCAGCCATTGGCGGGCGGAACGCGCATTGAGCAAGGTTTCCTGTGTGGTGAAGGTTTTGGAGACGACGACAAACAAAGTCGTGGCCGGGTCGAGCTTGGCAAGCACGCAAGTCAAATCCGCCGCATCGACATTCGCGACAAACCGCACATGCGGGCCCGTGGCTTGGGAACGAAGCGCCGAAACCGCTAAACGGGGGCCAAGGTCGGAACCTCCGATGCCGATATTCACAACATTCCGGATCGGCTGGCCCGTGGCCCCGAGCCAACGTTCTTCACGCACGTCGGCGACAAATTTTTCCATTTTGGCCTGAAGCGCGCGGATGTCGGGAATAATATTTTTACCGTCCACGCAAACCGGCGCGTCCGTTTGCGCGCGTAAGGCCGTATGAAGGACGGCGCGTTTTTCCGTGGTGTTGATGGCTTCGCCCGCAAACATGCGGTCACGCCATTCTTCAACCTTTCGGTCTTGAGCCAGGGCGATAAGGAGCTTGAGGGTTTCGGTATCCGCATGCGTGCGCGAAAAATCCGCCGTAAATCCGTCGAGGTGGAGGGTCAGGTTTTCGGCGCGGGCCGGATCTTGGGCAAACAAGGCGTCGAGGGTTTGCGCTTGCATAAGGCGGGCGCGTTCTTGCAGGCGAGGATAATAGGGGCTTTGCGTTAAAAGAAAAGACATGGAATATTACTCCGTCATTAAAGGCTTTTGGTGATCGGCGGCAACCGATTCCGGTTGGCCGACATAAACATAGCTGGCCGTTGGCGCAAACCAACGCCGAATGACGCGGTTGACATCGTTCGGGGTAACCTTTTCGTAAAGCGAGGCGTAACGGTCCAGATAATCGCGCCCCAGTTTTTCGGTTTGCAGCGTCACCACCGTTTCGGCCAGCGCGTCTGTCGAGGTCAGGGAAATCGGCAGCGAACCGATCAGGTAATCCTTGGCGGCGGCGACCTCTTGAGCGGTGACGCCCTCGTCGTAAAAATGTTGCCAGACCTCGCTTAACCTATTGAGCGCGGGTGCGGTTTTATCATTATCCGCAGAAAAACGGCCCACCAGCAAGGCGCTGTGGTCCATGCTGGAAAGGCCCGTTCCAATCCCGTAGGTCAGTCCTTGGTGCGCGCGGACTTCCTTCATCAAACGCGAAACAAAACCGCCGCCGCCCAGAATATAATTCGCGATTTGCGCGGCATACCAATCCGGGTCTTCCCGGCGCAGCATGGGACGTGCGAAAAGCACTTCGGTCTGCGTGCCGGGGCGCGAGACGGTAAGCGTAACGGGTTTGGGAAGGGCAATGTCGTCAATCGGCGTAAGCTGCGCCTTGGCCGGGAGCTTGCCGAAGACTTCATCCAAAAGGCGGGCCAAATCGCGCGGGCCGATCGCGCCGACAACAGCGATGACAAGGTTGTCTTTCGCCAGATGGGTCTGCGCGAACGTTGCCAGTTTCTTGGGGGTTAGGGTTTGAAGCGTTGTCGCGGTGCCAAGCGAACGAAAGCCATAGGGATGGGTGTCGTAAAGGGATTGGAACAAGGCGTACCGCGCCTGCCAGCCCGGCGAGGAAAGTTGAAACCGGATGGAGGCGAGTTGTTCCTGCCGCAGGCGTTCAAACGGTTCTTGATCGAAC
>JBFWLD010000095.1:0-7624 GCA_050252315.1 Bdellovibrionales bacterium | reverse complement strand
CAGTTTTGCGTTAAGGATAACCAGCAGTTTACGGGCCACGGCGATGAGGGCTTGCAACGGTCTTTTGCCGTTTGTGATCAAGCGCAGGTAAAAGACTTTGATGTCGTCATGATAACGCGCGGCAGAGAGGGCCGCCATGTAAAGGGCTCTGCGCACCTCGACGCGTCCGCCTCGCGTGCGGCGATAGCCTTTCTTTTTGCCGCTGTCGCGCGGGAACGGAGCCAGTCCTGCCAGCGAGGCAACCTGCTTACCGGTGAGTTGCCCCAACTCCGGCATCGCAACCAGCAAGTTCACCGCCGTCACCTTGCCGACGCCTTTCACGTCCGTCAGCACGGCGATTTTCTCTTGCAGGCCTTGCGTGTTTTCCGTCAATTGGGCGAGTTGTCCCTCAACGGCCTCGATCTGGCTTTTGAGGCACTTCAGCACCGCCTTGATGCTGGGGAGCAAGCAAGAGTTGTCGGGCGCCTTCAAGCGATTGGTTTCTTGCGTTCGCATCGCGATCAGTTCATCTCGACGCCGCGCCAGTTGCCGAAGTTTTTTCATCTCGGGCGTAGGCAAAGCGAACGGATGCAAGTAACGAACATTCGTTATCGCAAAATCAGCCAAAGCTTTGGCGTCGATGGCGTCGGTCTTGGCATAGACGCCAACGCTTTCCATAAAGGCCCGCACGCGTCGCGCGTTTACGCGATACACGGTGTGTCCGGCCTTAAGAGCCAGCGTGATGGCCGCCGTTTCATACCCGCCGGTTGATTCAAGCACGAGGGTCGCTTGCGGGTTCTGAGCCAGAAACGCTTTGATCGCTGCCGCTTTGTTGGGAAGGGTCAGGGCCGTGTTGCTGGCGGCGATGTGGATGGCAAGGGTTTCTTTGCCGACATCGACGCCAACCCAAAACGGATGACAAGCGGGGGTGTTTTCGTTTAGCATGAGATAATCCTCCGTAAGGGGTGAGAGGACTTGCGATTATCTGCGAGCGTGAAAGCTCTTGTAACTCTGCAAGTGATAAAGCGAGGGCACCGGACGACCCTGATGCGGACGGGCGAAAGCCCAAAGGGGAACTGATCGATCCGATGCCGCCTAAGGCAGGGTTGCAACCCTGCCTTAGGCTCCCTCGCTTGCTGCCGTTAAACAGCCTCTGGACTATACTCCCTTTTCAACAGATAAAGGGGCGGGTGGTGGGTCTGCACAAACGGTGGGGTGTAGGAAAAGACGTCGAGGGTGGTGGGTCTGCACAAACGGTGGGGTGTGGGAAGATAAGGTTGAGGGTGGTGGGGTGCGTAAAGGGTTGGGGATGGGAAGATAAGGAAGATAAGGAAGATAAGGTTGAGGGTGGTTGGGGAGGCGTAAAGGGTGCAAGGGGCTTTTGTTCGTTCGGTGAGGGGGCTTCATTTTTTCTCCCACATTTCTTTCGCGTTTGGTGTAACATACAAGCGAAGGGCGCGCGGCAACGCGATCTTCACCTTCTCTTGGTAGGCCTTTCCTGCTCTCTCTTTTTTCTCCATAGGGTATAGGTGCGTCATGGTGCAAGCGACTTTGTTGGGATATCCGCGTCTGGGGTTGCGTCGCGAACTGAAGTTCGCTGTGGAATCCTATTGGGAAGGGCGATCTTCGCTGGCTGCTATGAAATCGGCTGGGGCTGATCTGCGTAAGCAACAATGGTTACTGCAAAAACGGATCGGGATGGATTCGATTCCGTCGAACGATTTTTCTTTTTACGATCACATGCTGGATATGTCCGCTTTGTTCGGCGTAGTGCCGGGGCGCTATGGTTGGGGCGGCGGCAAGGTTGATTTGGACACCTATTTTGCAATGGCGCGTGGCGTTCAGAAAAGCGGGATGGACGTTCCGGCTTGTGAGATGACCAAATGGTTCGACACCAACTATCACTATATTGTGCCGGAGTTTGAAGAGAACCAGATTTTCCGCGTTTCCACGACCAAAGCCGTTGATGCTTATCTGGAGTCCAAGGAAGTTGGGATCGAGACACGGCCTGTGCTGGTTGGGCCTGTGACCTATCTTTTGCTCGGTAAGAATGTGAAGGGAGGATCGCCCCTTTGCCATTTGGACAAGCTGGTTGAAGCTTACATTGATGTTCTTGGCAGGTTGGCAGATGCGGGCGCGTCGTGGGTGCAGTTTGACGAGCCTTGTTTGGTGACGGATTTAGATGAGGCCACACGACAGGCTTATACGACCGCCTACAAGAAAATTCGCGAGGGTGTGCCGACGCTTAAATTATTTGTGGCGACGCCTTATGGCGCGCTGGACGATAATTTGGCGTTGGCCGCTTCGCTGCCGATTGATGCGCTTCATGTCGATTTGGTGCGCGGCGGTACGGGGCAGGTGGAGGCTGTTTTGGCGGCCTTGCCTTCGAACATGATTTTGGCTGCCGGGATTGTCGATGGTCGCAACATCTGGATCAACGATCTGAAGGCTTCGCTGGATGTTTTGGAACATATTGCCTCGGTGATCGGATTGGAGCGGCTGTGGGTTTGCTCGTCCTGTTCCTTGCTCCATGTGCCTTACGATCTTGATCTTGAGACGAAGATGGAATCTTCCGTGCGGGCGCAGATTTCTTTTGCCAAGAAGAAACTGGATGAGATTGCTATTCTTGCGCTCGGCGTTGCGCAGGGGCGTATGGCGATCGCGGCAGAGCTTTCCATTTGTGACCATGCTTTTTCTATTCGGGAATCCTCGCCTTATGTCAATAATCGCGCCGTCGCGGAGCGGTTGAGCGAACAGCCTTTATCTTCCGCCGGGCGGGCCATGCCCTATGCCGAGAGGTCCAAAGTGCAGCATGCTAAGCTGGGGCTGCCGCTTTTTCCGACGACCACGATCGGCTCTTTCCCGCAGACTCAAGCAGTGCGCAAGATGCGGGCGGATTGGCGCGGCGGTTTGATCTCCAAGGAAATGTACGAGGATTTCGTCAAACAGCGCGTCAAGGAATGCATCGCGTTTCAAGAGGAAGTCGGGTTGGACGTTTTGGTGCATGGCGAGTTTGAACGAAACGATATGGTCGAGTTTTTCGGCGAGAAGCTGAAAGGCTTTTTATTTACCGAGCATGGGTGGGTGCAATCTTATGGCACGCGTGCGGTCAAGCCGCCGATCATTCTGGGCGATGTGTACCGGCCCGAGCCGATGACGATCGCGCTTTCGACTTATGCGCAAGGGGTGACCTCGCGGCCTGTCAAGGGAATGCTCACCGGACCGGTGACGATTTTGCAATGGTCCTTTGTGCGTGAGGATCAGCAGCGTAGTGTGACCGCGCATCAGATTGCTTTGGCGCTGCAAGATGAGGTGCTGGGGCTGGAAGCTGCGGGCATGAAGGTGATTCAGATTGATGAACCTGCTTTCCGCGAGGGGCTGCCTTTGCGGAAAAAAGACCAGCCGGATTATTTTAAGTGGGCCGTGCAGGCTTTCCGGATGGTTTCGACCGGCGTTAAAAATGAGACGCAGATTCACTCGCATATGTGTTACTCCGAGTTCAACGACATTATCGCCTCAATCAAGGCGCTGGATGCTGATGTGCTTTCCATTGAAACCAGCCGGTCGCAGATGGAGCTGTTGCGCGCTTTTGTCGATTTCATTTATCCCAATGAAATCGGGCCCGGCGTTTATGATATTCACAGCCCGCGCGTGCCGTCGGAAGATGAAATCGTTCGCCTGCTTGTCAAGGCGTGCGAGCATTTGAAGCCTGAGCAAATCTGGGTCAATCCGGATTGCGGGTTGAAGACTCGCGATTGGCCCGAGACAAAGCTTTCCCTTGCGCGGATGGTGATGGCGGCCAAGACTATGCGCGCGCGTTATCAGGCATGACCTCGCGGTTTATCCCGACGGATATTTCTTTCAGTCTTGAGGTTTTTCCGCCCAAGACTACGACGGGTTTGGATCATTTGATGCAGACTGTCGATACCTATGCCTCTTTTGCGCCTGCTGCGATTACCGTTACGTTCGGCGCTGCAGGGGCCATGGATCAGGTCGAGCATCGGCGCGACGTCATTCGGCAAATTCGTGCGCGTTGCGATATTCCCGTTGCCGCGCACATGACGTGCGCCAACCGGTCGCGCGCCGAAGTGGATGCTATTGTGGAGGCTTTGGTCGCTGACGGCGTGCGGCATATTGTTGCTTTGCGTGGCGATATGATGGGCGAGGGCGCGCCGTATAGGCCTCATCCTGACGGCTATCCCATGACCTATGATTACATTGCCGCTATTAAAAAGCAGCATCCTTCTATCTGCGTTTATGTGGCCGGGTATCCCGAGATCCATCCGGAATCCCCTTCCGAGGCCCATGATCTGGATCACCTTAAGCACAAGGTCGATGCTGGGGCCGATGCCGTTATGACCCAATTCTTTTTTGATCCCGAGATTTATTTAAGGTGGAGGGATAAGGTTGAAAAACGCGGCATTCATGTGCCGCTTATTCCGGGGCTGTTGCCCGTTATTCATTTCCCCAAAATGTGTGCGATGGCCCAAAGGTGCAATGCCTCCGTGCCAGAGTTTATGCATACGATGTTCGATGGGGTCGAGCCGGAGAGCTTGGACCACAAGCTGCTGGCCATGAATGTTCTTTCTCACCAGATTACGCGGCTTGTCGAGCATGGCGTGACCCATTTTCATTTTTACACCATGAATGAGACGATTTTGACCCGCCACCTTTGCCAGTGGATGCGGGCTGGGTTTTGAGGCTTTTTTCCTGTTTGCGACGGCCTGTGGGTTTATCCCCAATCTTGTGGATAAGTCTGTGACTAACCTGTCGATTCGGTCCGTTCTATGGCGTAAAAGCTTGGGTTTCTGCGGGTTGCCTATTTTTTAGGCATAATATCTAAGGTATTGAAATTCCGTCATTAAACTGTGGCGATGGCGTGGCTTTCCCTTGCGGGACGTTTCAGTAGCGAGAATGCCTCGCTTTTGTGCGGCAATGTGTACAAAAGGAGTGCTGGCTAGAAAAATCGGGCCTATGAGTCAAGGGGATTTTAGGACGCTCCATACCGTTTTTGGTTAGGTACTCGCCAAAATTATGCAGACGGGGGTGTGAAAAGATGCAACCCACTGTCGCACTGGAGGATTTGGCCTGTGATCGCCGGGTTTTCTAGCAAGAATAGGATTGCTTGGGCGACCGCTTGCGGGGTCGAGGGTTTGCTCAGGGGGGTACTCGCGATAAGCCGATCGAAATGCTCTTGGCTTTGCCGGGCGTTCGGCATTGTTGGGCCCAAAGCAATGCCGTTGATCCGAAGTTTGGTCGCATAGATTTTGGCCTGAGCGGCGATGTCGCGACGCAGACGCTCGCGGCTGGCGGCATAGGCGCTCATGATTTGTGGGATCGGCGTATTGTCCATGATATGGACTACCGCCCCGCGCAGGTCCGGTGGGAGTTGGGCCATAAGCCGCTCGGTGAGAAGGCGTGGCGCTTCGTTATTCACCTTGTTGTGGCGCTCCCCATCGGGGTCTTGGGTGTCGTGTTCGAACAGGCTCGCATTGTTGATGAGCGCTGTCAGCGGATAGGCCGGGTCGGGCGGGATTAGCCATTCGATTTCGTTTTTGTTTTCAAAGTTGGCCTGAACAATGGTGGCTCGGCGGCTAAGCCGCGCGATTTCGTCCGCTAAACTTTCGGCGTCGCTTTGCGACTTGTTGTAATGGACCGTGATGTCCCATCCGTTTTGCGCCAGCGTTAGCGCGATGACTCGACCAACCCGGACGGCGGCTCCGGTAATCAGAACATGGCCTTTGGCGGGGGTAAGAGAGGTCATTCTTTGGCGGTTCCTTTAAACGGGCCTTTGGCCAGCGCTTTAATCACACCGTGCCATGAGCGGATTTCTTGCTCCGTCATTTCTGCGCGCTGCATCGCGGCTTGCAGGTTGCGAGTCATGGTCGGGCGCATGTCGTCCGCGACGAAAAAGCCTGATTCGTCGAGGTAATGTTCCAGTCGGTTGAACAGGTTTTGATATTCTTCCCGTGTCGCCGGGCGGCTTTTGCCCATATGGAGTTGATTGGGCGGCGTGGCGTCGTTCGCCTGATACCACTCATAGCCGATTAGCAGAACGCACTGTGCGAGGTTCAGGGACGAAAAATCCGGGTTGAGCGGGATGGTTATTTTCGTGCCTGCCATCGCGATATAATCGTTGATGAGGCCTGTGCGCTCTGGCCCGAACAGGACGCCGACTTTTTGATCGTTGTGCAGGCGGTCAAGCATTTCCGGGATGGCGGCGCGTGGCGTCATGATGCGGGTGGTCATGTCGTTACTGCGCGCTGTCGTTGCATAGACATGGTTTAGATCTGCGATCGCTGCTTCGACGCTGTCATAGAGTTTCGCGTTCTCAAGGATGCTGTCCGCGCCCGAAGAGGCGGCCATCATGCGCTGGCGGTGGACTTCGCCGAGCGGCCATGGATCGCGTGGGGCTACGATGCGGAGTTCCGGCAGGGCGCAATTCGCCATGGCGCGCGCCGTCATGCCGATATTTTCGACAAGCTGCGGGTGAACGAGGATGATAATGGGGGCTGTCATTGTTTAGTTTTCAATTTTTTTGTGAATGAGCTTTCAACCAAGCGGCAAAGGTTTTTTCGTCTATTTCTTTTTGCGTTAAGGCCATAACGATCATGTAGGTTTCTGTTTTGGGAGCGTCATACTCCCATCCATTATCGTCAAGAAAAACGAGCGCGCAAAGAAGCCCAGTGCGTTTATTACCATCTAAAAAGGGATGATTGCTGATGATACCAAAGGCGTAAGATGCAGCGATATCGAAGACGTTAGGATCTTCATAGGCCGCAAGATTTTTGGCGCGAGCAAGAGCGGATTCAAGTAACGCATCATCTCGAACCCCATAGGTTCCACCATGTTGAACAATTTGCATGTTGTTCAAAGCAAGTGCGGTTGATTCCGATATCCATTTCCAATTAGACATCATTCAGCCAATTTTTGAAAAACTTCACGGTATTTGTCCGCATATTTTTGGGCAATATCGAGTTGTCTTTCCACGTCGGGATCGCTTAGCTTAACGATAAAGCCGTCTTTGGTTGGCATGATGAAAATGCTTTCGCCTTTTTGGGCGTTCATGGCGGTCAAGATTTCTTTGGGAATGATCATTCCAAGAGAATTGCCGATTTGAGTAATGGTGCCTTTCATGAGGGCTCCTTTTTTGAGGTGTTATAACATATGTTATAATATGATGGGGGCAATGTCAAGTTCTTGATAGGGCTGATAGGGGAAAAAGGTCCTTAACTGGATGAAAAACCTTGTGGTTTTGGGCTGCTCCGGCAAGGATTTGCTCGATCGGGAAATAGGCTTTTTCGCAATTCCAATAGATTGGGTCGAAAGGGACCTTTGTATCGTGGACGGGCAGGCCGTAGGCGGTGGCGAAGGTCGCCATACGGATTTCGTCGTGGGTAAGCGGGGGCACGTCGGGCTCGGCGGCGTAGCGCTTCAGAAATGTTCGGCTGAGCGTTGCGGTCGGGAAGGACCCGGCAAGGATGTTTTCTTGGGTAAGATGCACGCCGTGGCGGCTTTCGATCAGGTCGCAGAGTTCTTCGAACTGGGCTGCGCGTTGCGGGTTGGTGATCCATCCCCAGCCTTCGTCGCGCAATTGGGTAAGGGGAAGGCGGTGGCTGAGTGCGACCCCGTCTGTGATATGCCC